>JAGCZE010000470.1 GCA_017960415.1 Lachnospiraceae bacterium | reverse complement strand
TATTTCCGAGAGTATTTCGACTCTCTCAGGTGTCAGCGAGGAAACAACCGCTTCAGCCGAGCAGACTCTCCTGATGCTGCGTACCTCTGCAGAAGCTATTGACGGTCTGACCAATGAACTGGGAATCCTGAACGAACTTATGAAGAAATGATAGTCAAGGTGCTGTCGCACCAAAAATATAGGGGGCTGTCGCACTAAAACATCTGCCCCGGCACAATAATAGATTCAAAACGGCTTCCGCACGGTGAAATTCTATATCCGCTGTTCGAAAGCACTCCCATTTGCAAAAACCGCTAAACTCGCTTACGCTCAGACAGTAGCGATTTTTGCAAAAGTGCTTTCTCACACCGAATAAGAATTTCTACCGTTTGTGCAGATTGTTTTGAATCTATTACTGTGTCGGGGCTTGATTTTTTAGTGCGACAGCCCATTCAAGTTGTTTATGCGACAGCACCTTATATACCGGTAGGTCATAAAACAATTACCTATACCTAATAAATGCCAAAATCAGAATGTTTCGGGAATTTATCGGTATAGGTAATTCGTGAACAATTTATTCGATTTTCTTAGAAACATTTATGCAGTTCGTGGCTGCAGGTCTCGAATTTCGGGCATCTGTAGCAGAGTTCGTTGACACATTGTCCTTCAGCTTCAAACTGGAGGATATTTTTTACTGTGGTCTCGGCGATGTTGGAGAGGGCTTCTTCGGTTAAAAAGGCCTGGTGAGAGGTAACTATGACATTCGGCATCGAGATGAGTCTTGCCAGCACGTCGTCTGCGACAATGTGACCGGAGAAGTCGTGGAAGAAAACATTGGCTTCCTCTTCATATACGTCAAGGCAGGCAGCGCCGATCTTGCGTTCCTTGATACCTTCGAGCAGTGCTTCCGAATCTATCAGGGCACCGCGGGAAGTATTGATGATCACGGCGCCTTTTTCAGTTTTTTGATGGTTTCGGAGTTGATCGTATGTTTTGTCTCATCTGTCAGAGGGCAATGGAGCGATATGACATCGCTGCGGGCGAAGAGCTCATCGAGACTGACATATTCGATGCCGCTGTCTTTGACCGGAAATTTGTCATATGCGATCACGTTCATTCCGAAGCCTTTGCATATATCCATAAAGATCCGTCCAATCTTGCCGGTTCCGATCACACCCACGGTTTTTCCGTGCAGTTCGAAGCCGGTCAGACCGTTCAGCGAAAAATTGAAATCTCTGGTACGTATATAAGCCTTATGTATACGCCTTATGGAAGTCAAAAGCAGTGCCATGGCGTGTTCCGCAACCGCATAGGGTGAATATGCGGGGACATTGAATACGTGGATACGGCCGAATGCGTGCTCGATATCCACATTATTGTATCCGGCGCAGCGCAATGCGATCATACGGACGCCCTCAGCCTGAAGAGCGTCGATAACTTCGGCATTGACGATATCATTTACGAAGATGCATACACCGTCGCAACCCGAAGCGAGGTTGATCGTATCGGGAGTGAGCCTTGTTTCAAAGAACTTGAAGTCAATATCGTTTTCTTTACCGTATTTTTCAAATGAAGGCATATCGTAGGTCTTGGCATCGAAAAAAGCAAATTTGATCATGGCAGGGGTCCTTTCTGAATCGGAAAGCTCACTGAAAGCAGACTTTCATAAGCTTTTCGTTGACATAGGCTGTGGATGGTTACTATATATAACATAATCTTATCATAAATACGGAAACTGTGCAATATTCAGGCTCCCAATGAAAAAAATCCTTGAAAAACACATATCTAACACATATAATGTATATGTTTTGCGATACAAATCGCATGTATGCCGTCGAAATGCTCATGAAAGCATGCTTTCAACGGGTATTTCGATTGCAACACGAGTTATAAAGGAAAAGGGAGGATTATCAAAATGTGGTTTTTATGTGCGCTCCTTACCACTGTCGCGTGGGGAGTTGCGGATCTTTTTTACAAGAAAGGAGCCGATGAGAGGGATCGTTTCAGTCATCTTAAGACTTCGATGATCGTCGGCTTCGTAATGGGCGGTCATGCGATCGCGACACTTCTGATCACGGGAGTTGATTACGATCCGGTAAACCTGGTCAAGTATCTGCCGGTATCGGCAATGTATATCTTATCCATGACGGTCGGATACTTCGGACTGCGTTATTTGGAGCTTTCAATATCTTCACCGATACAGAATTCGTCGGGGGCAGTCAGCTGTATCCTCTGCCTCGTGATCCTGCATCAGATGATGGACGGGATCTCGGCAGTTGCGGTTGTGATCATCTGTGGCGGTGTTTTCTTCTTAGGACTGCTGGAGAAACGCGAGCTTGATAAGGAAAGAGCAGCGGCAGGAACAGCCGGAAATGCGTCAGAAGCGAAATACCGCATAGGACTTGTAGCATTCTTTATGCCGATTCTGTACTGTATTATCGACGCACTCGGAACCTTCTTTGACGCATATTATCTTGATGATTTTGAGGCAACTCCGCTTGTGGGGGTAACAGAAGATACACTGGAAACGGTCGCAAATATCAGCTATGAGCTTACTTTCCTGATCTGCGCGTTTATTCTTCTGATCTACATGGTCATAGCAAATAAGGTAAGTGCCGGCAGGAAAGCGGTGACAGCCGGAAATGTCTCAAATGCTCCTGAAAACAGCAGTAACGGTAAAAATACTGCAGATATACCTGCAAATGATGTTGAGATATTAACACCCGAAGAGAACAGGAGAAGGACCGTAAGCCGTATACTGGCTGCAGTGTTTGAGACGGCAGGCCAGGCAACTTATGTATATGCGATGAGCGGAAACGGCGTTGTTGCCGCTCCGATGATAGCTTCCTACAGTATTGTTTCGCTTTTGTTATCGAGGATCTTCCTGAAGGAAAAGCTGACAAAATGGCAGTATACGGCGGTTACAGCCGTAATCATCGGTATTGCGCTGCTTGGCATAGTTGAAGGACTGGCGGAGTGAAGCAGGTCCTGACCGGTCAACAAAAAACAGACTTGACTGTAATCGTTCCGGGGAACTTTTGGATTTGTCAGTTTTCATAAGTCGGAAAGCCTTGTTTTAGCGTGATAAAGAAGTAAATCAGTAAATTACAAAAAACGATTTTATAATTTGAAAATCCAGTAATATAGCACCTTTGACGAGTTTTTTAGCCAAAACTAAAAAACTCGTTTTTTATGTGAAAAATACCGAATATGGATTAGATATCTAATTAAAAACGTTTTTCTTTGTGCATATTGTATAATTTGGGCGGATTTCAAACAGAATTTTATATATATTAACTATAAAAACGTTTTTATTGTATTGCAAATAAAAACGATCCATGCTAATATCTCACCATCACAGGAACCTGTAAGGTCCAAATAATTTTATTTTTTCTTAATATTTAAGGAGGAAGTTTATGAAAACAATGAAGAGAGGGTTAGGGTTTATCTTAGTTCTCGCAATGCTCATGGGTTGTCTGGCAGGCTGTACCAAAGATGCCGGAAGCGGCAGCACCAATGAACCCACAGCATCAACGAACAACGGCTCACAGACAGCCGGCAGCAACACATCAGACAATAACGGTGGCAGCAGCACAACAGAGCCTGCAGTAACAGAGACTCCCGTTTATGAATCACTTGATAAGAATGTGACCGGTGATGTTTCGGTTATGGTTTGGTCAGGTGACAGCGTTTATTATGAAGATCTCGGTCACAAGGACATTGCGGTTGAGGATCTTACTTCACAGAACGTTGCAGCTGTTTATGCAATGGCGAAGGCATTCAACGCCAAGTATCCCAATGTAAAGATCAATCTTTGGGCAAAGGCTGACGATCCCAACGGTAACGATACTTCATGGTATCAGGAAATGGAAAACTTCAAGGCAGAGCATGGCAAGTATCCCGATGTTTATGCATCGACAGACCTTGCAGGCGATGTTGCGAAGGGTCTTGTAGCTGATCTTTCGGTATTCAGCGATGATCCCGTTTACAAGAGCTTCAATGAGTCGATCATGAACCTTATGAATTACTACGGCTTCCAGGCAGGTCTTCCCCAGTTTATTCAGCCTTGGGCTATCTGGGTAAACAAGGAGCTTGCAGAGCAGAACAACATCGATGTTCCCGAGCCTACATGGAATATCGACGAATACACCGAATTCATTACATCGGCAGACGGCAAGACCTTCTGGGGTGAGGTTGAGCTTCCGAGACTTATTATCGACACCGGTTGTGAAGATCTTGTAAAGTCAATGGCAAATTACAACGGAACAGGCGACAGGGTTAATCTTACTTCGGACCAGGTCAGCAAGCTGTTAAGCTATGTTCCCGAGTGGTCAAAATATACTATCTGGCAGCAGAACAGTCTCGGCAATGTTCCTTCCGAGATCATGGATGACGGCTGGTGGTGGGGCTACCGCTTCTTCTGCCGCAATTACGCTCTTACTTATGAAGGCGATCCCTGGATGATGAACGCAGCTGCAGCTCCCGGAGCTGAGGTTAACGTTGTAGAGTCCTCCGACTGGGATATTTATCCCCGTCCCAGCACAGATTACGAAGAGAATACGATCGGTATCTGTGTTGACCCGATGGCTATCCACAATTATGCGATGGATGACGGCAATCCAGAGTGGAGCGACGCTGAGATGGCTCAGTTCAAGCTGGCTTACACATTTGGCTCCTTCTGGTGCGGTTCTACCGAAGCTTTCCAGGCAAGAGCAGATCAGCAGTACAACGATAACGGTACATTAAAGAGCTGTCTGAACGATTCGTTCCCGCTCGTTACCGGCGATGAATTTGACAAGCAGATGAATATCTGGTACTCGGTTGATGTTCATAAGAGATATGCTGACGCACAGTTAATGCCCGGTTTCCAGTATGTTCTTGAGCTCTGGGAGAAGGGCCAGATGTGGGATGTTTCCGATAAGTGCTATCCTTACTATGTAACAGAAGACGGCGCACAGAAGACATGTCTGTATGAGTGGCTCAACTTCTATTCGGCAGATGTAGCGGGCGTTGATGTTACCGAGGCCAACTGGCTCGACAATGTTAAGGCAAGACTCGCAGACTGGAACGAAGTGATCAACAAGAGATTCGTTCAGTCCGATCAGAACATCAGAGACGGCCTTACCAAGTATTACGGATTTACAGCAGCTGATTTTAAATAATAACAATTAACATTCGGATTCTTTGCAAATTATACAGGGGCTGCAGCTTTACAGCCCCTGTATATCAGCCTTTAATAAAAACGTTTCACTATTTTCGCGGCTTTCCGATAAAAATGAGCTGGAAAATGTTGAAATACAGCATTTATTCACGAGGATGGATTCATGAAAAAGCGTGTGATCACAGTATGTCTGATCCTGGCAGCGGCAGTTGTCTGCGGCGTGTTACTGTTTACCAGAAACAACGCCGAATATGTGGAGAAACCGGACGAAACGGAAGTGGCGTCCGCTTTTGAACTGCTTTCAGAAGCTGTCGGAGGCAGTGTAATGTACTGTGACTGGCTTGAGGCAACCGGTGTTTTGGGAAGTTCTTCTTCCGACAGTTACGGGGAAGGGGAATATACCGGTTCTCCCATATATATGGGTAGCACGGTGACGGATGGTTCTGCCGGAACAGGTACAGCCGGTACAACAACCGAAGGCAATAAAACGGCAGCAGGCGGAACCGGACTTGTAATAGATTACGGTGAAACGGCCAGATATCATGTAAATGTCAGTAAGGCGGGCCTGTATGCGATAAAGCTTAAATACAGACCGGCTGGATCAACAATGTCCGATTTTGCGGTAAGCATGCAGATAAACGGCAAGCAGGATTATCATGAAATGAAGATTATCGCACTGCCCCAGCTCTGGTCGGATGAGACCAAGGATTATTTAAAGGACAGCTATGGGGATGAGATGGCCCCGAAACAGATACGATTTGACGGTGAACAGGAAAGATATCTGTACAGCGGAACCTATTCCTCAGATGAGCCGCTTATGTTCAGGCTGGATGCGGGCGATAATGAGATATTGTTCACAAATGTCGCTGCCGACGGGCTTGAATTAGGGACTATGACGGTAGAAAGACCAATAGATGAACCCATTGATTATATTGACTATATTGCTTCATATGAAGGAACGGCCGATGTGCCGAAGGAAATCATTACGATCAATGCCATCGACTATACGGCCAAGAATTCCACACAGGCCATCTATATGACCGAGGATGACCCGGCGGTGAGCCCGTATGATGTACATAATAAGAAGCTGAATTCTGTCAAATTTACGGAGGCGGGTACGGAGCTTATTTACGAGCTTAATATCCCGGAGTCCGGACTCTATGCCCTGAGCCTTCATTATACGAATGAAAAAGAAGAATATGACTCTTTTGAGAGTATTTATATAGACGGAGAGATCCCGTTTGCCGAGCTCAAAAGCTATGCTTTCGCTCCTACGGGAACCACCTGGACCAACGAAACCTTGAGCGATGCACAGGGAAAGCCCTATCTGGTTTATTTGAGCGCCGGAAAGCATGAACTGAAGCTTAAAGAAGAACAGGAAAAAGTGTATACCGCATGGAGGTATGCAAGACTTATTTCCGAGCATGTTTCGCAGTTTTCACTTGATATCAGTAAGATTATCGGTGCGGATAAGGATAAATACCGGACATGGAAGATGACCAAATATATCCCCGAGATCCCTGATTATCTGGATGCTTACGTTACACTGATACAATACATCAGATATCTGACCCAGGATAACGCGACTTACGGGATCAACAGTGCGCTGCTTTCGGATATGGATAAAGCGCTGATATTTATCAGGCAGATGAGGAAGTATCCCGATGAGATCGCGCTGTACACCGAGAAGCTTACAGGCAGGGACAATTCGGTGCTTGTGGCAATGAGTAATTTTACTTCGCAGATCCTGACGAGTAAATTTACCATCGATGCGATCTATGCCGGCGGCGCCGAAGCAGAGCTTCCGAGAGTCTCTGCGTCCTTTGGGACAAAGTTTGCCACAGGTGCAAAGAAGCTGTTCTTAAGCTTTACCGAGAACAAATACAGCACAAAAGATGTTGATGAGGATACGGTTACGATCTGGGTCAACAGAGCGGTTACTCATGTTGATCTTCTTCAGAAAATGATAGATACCGATTTTACGGTAAAAACCGGCATAAAAGCGAAGGTCAGCATCATGCCGGATGCCAATAAACTGACTCTGGCAGCGGCAGCGGACGAAACACCGGATGTGGCTCTGGGCCTTTCGTCATTCATGCCCTTTGACCTGGCCTGCAGGGATGCGCTGTATGATATGACGCAGTTTGATGATTTCTGGGAGATAGCCGGAAGGTTTATTCCCGGAGCATTTGTACCTTATGTATTTAACGAAGGGGTCTATGCGATACCCGAAACACTGAATTTCTACGCACTGGT
>JAGCZE010000469.1 GCA_017960415.1 Lachnospiraceae bacterium | reverse complement strand
CGGGACAAGGCTCCATGCGAAGCTTGACAGGCCTGAGGGCGCTGAAAAGGGTCCTTTATGCATCCTGATACATGGTTTTACTGGGCATATGGAGGAAGACCATATCAAAGCCGCACATAAGGCGATGAACGACGCCGGTGTTTCCGTGCTGAGGGTAGAAATGTACGGACATGGCGGGAGCGACGGAGAATTTAAGGACCATACACTGTATAAATGGGTTACCAATGCCTTGGCGTCAGTAAAATATGCCAGGTCACTTGATTTTGTAACGGATCTATACTTGAGCGGGCATTCTCAGGGAGGGCTTCTTACCATGCTGGTCGGAGGAATGTGCCCGGATGACTTTAAGGCATTGCTGCCTTTATCACCTGCATGGATGATCCCGGAGATAGCAAGGGAGGGAAACGTACTCGGAACATCATTTGATCCGAAGCATATACCTGACATGATAACATCCGGATCCTGGGAGCTGTCGGGAGATTATATCCGCGTAGCCCAGACGATACATGTGGAGGATGAGATCGAAAGGTTTGAGGGACCTGTGCTGATCATACACGGCGATGCGGACGAAACGGTTCCTTTCAGTTATGCAGAGAAAGCTGCAAAGCTATATAAGAATGCGGAACTTGTACCGATACACGGTGATGACCACTGCTTCACGAAACACCTGAATGAGATGGCAGATGCCGTGAGGGCATTTTTCTTGAGATAAGCCGGGAGATTTGATCATGAGTATTACTGATATTCTGGTAATTATCAACCTGCTGTTGCTGGTTGTGGTTATCATCAAACTGTTCATAGGAAATAAATCCACAGAGGAAGCTGACCGTATCGTGGCATCTGTGAAGGACGGGCTGAGTGCTTCACAGCGTGAGCTGAGGGAAGAGACGGCAAACAGCATCCAGGCTTCTAACCGCGCAATGATCGAAACGATCACGGAAATCCTGTCCATGATGTCAAAGTCAAATGCCGATAATTTCTCGGCAATGGGGCAGTCCATTTCTGAAAACCAGATACAGTCGGCAAAAAGGGTGAACGACCAGCTCATAACCCTTGAGAACCGGTTTAAGACGCTGGAGTCCTCAAATAATGAGCGCCTCGAAGCCATAAAGCGCACTGTAGGGGAGCATCTTAACAACCTTTCGGAATCGAACCAGAAGAAACTGGATTCCATACAGTCAATGGTAAGCGATAAGCTTGAAAGCAATCTTCGTGAATCGTTCAAGCTTGTTAGTGAAAGGCTTGAGCAGGTATATAAAGGCCTTGGCGAGATGCAGACCGTTGCGTCGGGAGTCGGGGATCTGAAGAAGATACTGTCAAATGTAAAGACACGCGGTATCATGGGAGAGATACAGCTCGGTATGATACTGGACGAGATACTCGCACCTGAACAGTATGAGCATGAGATACCGACGATCCCGGGCAGTAGCAATCATGTCGAATATGCCATTAAGCTTCCCGGATCTGACGGTGATAACATGATATACCTTCCGATAGATTCCAAGTTCCCGGGAGATACTTTCACTGCCCTTCAGGATGCCTATGATTCCGGTGATGCTGCACGCATAGCAGAAGCGAAAAAGCAGCTGGAGATTGTTATAAAGAAGTGTGCAAATGATATAAGGCAGAAATATGTCGAGCCGCCGTATACCACGAATTTCGGCATAATGTTTTTGCCATTTGAAGGCTTATATGCCGAGGTAGTCAACAGCGGGCTCACAGGCCAGCTCCAGCAGGAATTTAATGTCACTGTTGCAGGCCCGTCAACGATGGCTGCCATGCTGAACTCATTGCAGATGGGATTCAGGACACTGGCGATACAGAAACGCAGCAGCGAGGTGTGGAAGATTCTGAGCGAGACCAAGGGCGAGTTCATGAAATTTGAGAAAGCCCTTAAGGCTGCCCAAGATAAGATCTCAAAGGCCGGTGAGGAACTGGATAATCTTGTTGGGCGCAGGACCAGGGCTATCAACCGCAAGCTCCGGAGCGTGGAGATATTGGAGAGCGATCAGGATGCTGATGCCGACAGGTTGTTATTAGATATGGATGATGATGAATAAGGAGATTTTTATGAAGATAGTAATGTTTGACCTTGACGGGACGCTCCTGCCTATGGATCAGGATGTTTTCGTTAAGGCATATTTTTCTGAGCTGTGTAAAAAAGCTGCCCCTTTCGGATATGATCCGGAAAAGCTTATAAAAGGTGTTTGGGCCGGGACCGGTGCCATGGTAAAGAACAACGGCGCAAAGACAAACGAGGATGTGTTCTGGGATACCTTTTCGGGGCTGTTTGGCGAAAAGGCATTAGCCGACAAAAAGATTTTTAACGAATTTTACGCGAATGAATTTGACAGGGCGAAAACGGTATGCGGACATACTCCCGTTGCCGCTGAACTGATCCGGAAGCTCAGGGCTGCAGGGATAAAGGTGGTGCTTGCTTCTAACCCCGTATTCCCTGAAACGGCACAGAAAAAGCGCATGCAGTGGGCCGGTGTGGATCCGGATGATTTTGAATATATAACAACATACGAGAATTCACATTACTGCAAGCCAAATACGAAATACTATGCTGAGCTGCTGGAAAAATTAGGATATAAAGCGGAAGACTGCATCATGGTTGGTAATGACGTGAATGAGGATATGTGTGCTGCGGAGATCGGCATAAAGACATTCTTATTAACGGACTGTATGATAAACGCTGAGGGAAAGGATATTTCTTCATATGACAGGGGTGGGTTTCCTGAGCTTGAGGAGTATCTGATGCAACATTACGATATTTGAAAAAGGAGAAGCTCATGAAAAAATGGTATGATGAGGAATACGAATTTAATATTGAGGTAACCGGATTCCTGCATGGGGATCATACGGAAAGATACTGCCGCAACGGCGAAGAGATCGGCGACAAATACACATGCACTTATGGATGTCCGGTGAACAAGGACGGATACGGAATATGCTCAAAGACAATGATGATGCTGTATCCGCTCATGGAAGCTGTAAGAAGCGGGGGCGACCTGACTAAATTGGGCGGTGACGGAAAATATTCCAAAACTGTGGTCTGCCCGGATGGCTGTGTGATATTCAAGCTTACTGCGACACCGCTGGGAAATGAGAATTTCCATACCGGAGGATTCTGGGAATATCCGGACGAAACGAATAAATAATAAAGAATACTGGAGAGGGGAAAACGGAAAATGACCCTCCATATAAGTGGTTTGGAGGAGTAGGTAAACAGCATCCGTTTGCCCTTGAGAGCGGAAAGCAGTATCATCAGATGGAAAGTGTTATATGTTATGGCATCTAGTTTAGTACACCTTGCTATCATCGAGGAGCTGACAAAAGGACATAAATT
>JAGCZE010000468.1 GCA_017960415.1 Lachnospiraceae bacterium | reverse complement strand
GGGAGGAGGCTGATTAAATGACAAAATATATATTTGTTACAGGCGGCGTTGTTTCCGGCCTTGGAAAAGGCATTACCGCGGCGTCTCTCGGACGTCTCTTGAAAAGCAGGGGCCTGAAGGTTGCGGCTCAGAAGCTCGATCCGTACATCAATGTGGATCCGGGTACCATGAGTCCCTACCAGCACGGTGAGGTGTACGTGACGGAGGACGGTTCCGAGACCGATCTTGACCTGGGACATTATGAAAGATTTATAGATGAGGATCTGAACCGGTATTCGAACCTGACTACAGGTAAGGTTTACTGGAATGTTCTGAACAAGGAACGCAGGGGTGAATACCTGGGTTCGACGGTACAGGTCATTCCGCATATCACCAATGAGATCAAGGAATTCGTCTACCGTGTCGGTAAGCAGACCGATGCCGATGTGGTCATTACCGAGATCGGCGGTACGATAGGTGATATCGAAGGACAGCCCTTTATCGAGGCGGCAAGGCAGATATCCCTGGAAGTCGGACGTGAGAACAGTCTGTTTATCCATGTTACGCTGGTGCCTTTCCTGCATGGGTCGGATGAGCATAAATCCAAGCCTACCCAGCACTCGGTCAAGGAGCTTCAGGGAATGGGCGTCAATCCCGACATTATTGTACTCAGATGCGATGAACCGCTTGAAGACTCGATTTTCAAAAAGATCGCGATGTTCTGTAATGTGGAAGAAGATTGTGTTATCGAGAATATAACGCTTCCGTGTCTGTATGAAGCACCGCTGATGCTTGAAAAATCAGGATTTTCGGGAGTTGTATGCCGAAAGCTCGGACTTGAGACCGCTCAGCCCGACCTGCACGAATGGATCGCAATGGTCCAGAAGATCAAGAACAGACCCTATACAGTACATATCGGTCTGGTCGGCAAATACACCCAGCTTCATGACGCATACCTTTCGGTAGCGGAGGCAATGAGGCATGCGGGATATCTGCATAATACACATGTTAAGATACACTGGATCGATTCCGAAACCCTAGAGGAAGGATCGGGCATCCGGGACGGTGATCAGCCGGCTGCGACAACGGGACTTAAACAGCTTGAGGGACTTGACGGTATCATAGTACCCGGCGGATTCGGAAGCCGTGGTATAGAAGGTATGATCAATGCCGTGAAATACGCACGCGAGAACAATATCCCGTATTTCGGTATCTGTCTCGGAATGCAGATCGCAGTCATTGAATATGCACGTCATGTTGCAGGTATTTCCGATGCCGACTCGGGTGAATTTAACGACAGTTGTGCTCACAAGGTGATCGATTTCATGCCCGGTCAGAGCGAGACCGTGAGCAAGGGCGGAACATTGAGGCTCGGAGCATATCCCTGCGTTATAAAGCCCGGAACCGTAATGGAGAAACTGTATACCCATTATGGCGCCGGAAATGGTTCGTCTGATGGAGCTTCGGCGAAGGACGCTATATCGGTAAGTACCGTTGGTGCAAATGACGGAACATCAGCCGACGGTGAAACTTCAAAGACCGGAAACCTGCAGATCAGCGAGCGTCACAGACATCGTTATGAATTCATGAATGAATATAGGGATACTCTTGAAAAGGCAGGCCTGACCCTCAGCGGAATCTCCCCTGACGGAGAGCTCGTCGAGACTGTCGAACTGACCGAAAGGCCTTTCTACGTAGGAGTTCAGTACCATCCCGAATTCAAGAGCAGGCCGAACAAGCCCCATCCGCTGTTCTGCGGATTTATCGGCGCGGCGTTTGAACATATGAAGCAGAGATAACAGGTTTAACATGGAGAAATATAAATGAAACCCAATATAAATTACGGAAACCTGCAGGAGTCTTATCTCTTCAGGAACATTGCAATGAAAGTAAAGGCTTATCAGGATGCAAATCCCGATAAACATATCTACAGGCTCGGGATCGGAGACGTTACGCTGCCGCTTGCTGATGAGGTGATCAAGGCACTGCACAGGGCAGTTGACGATCAGGCAAGTGCCGACACATTTCACGGTTATATGAATGAGTGCGGAGCAGCATTTCTACGCCATGCGATCGCCGGACATTATAAAAAACGCGGAGTGGAGCTTTCTGAAGACGAAGTCTTTGTATCCAGCGGAGCAAGCGATGAGCTCGGCGATATCCTGGATCTGTTCGCATACGGAGAAACCACCGCACTTATTATGGAACCGGCATATCCGGCATATGTGGACGCCAATATCATGGCAGGTAGGAAGATAATCCATCTTGCTACCGGCGCCGAAACCGGCTTCATACCGCTACCCGGGAAGCTGGAGGCAGACGGAAAGAGCTCGGGAGCACCTAATGAAGCCAACTATGATGCATCTCAGAATATAGTTCCGGCTGAAGCGGAAACTACAGAAAACAGCGCGAAAGAAAAGCCTGATGTAATATATATCTGCTCTCCGAACAACCCGACCGGTGCGGTCATGAACAAAGCCCGGCTGACGGAGTGGGTGGACTATGCCAATAAAAACGGGGCGGTCATCCTCTTTGATGCAGCCTATGAGGCGTTTATCGAAGAACCGGATGTACCCCATTCGATCTATGAAATAGAGGGAGCAAGGAACTGCGCGATAGAGATATGCTCATTGTCGAAGACAGCAGGATTCACCGGAACAAGATGCGGATATACCGTGATCCCCACAAATCTGGTAAGATCGGGCATGAGCCTGCGCGATATGTGGGTCAGGAACCGCACGACCAAGACCAACGGAGTCTCCTATATCATCCAGCGCGGCGCCGAAGCGGTATTTACCGAAAAGGGCCAGGAGCAGATCAAAGCCAATATCGCGATCTATAAAGAAAACGCCAGGCGGCTCATGAGAGCGCTTGACGCAGCAAAAATCAAATACTTCGGCGGAAAGAACGCGCCTTATGTATGGATGCAGTGCCCGAACGGCCTCAAGAGCTGGGAATGCTTTGACCTTCTCTTAAACGAGATACAGGTGGTCGGAACCCCCGGTGCCGGCTTCGGAAGCTGCGGCGAAGGCTTTTTCCGTTTCTCATCCTTCGGAAGCCCCGAAGATACCGCGGAAGCGGCCAGACGCATCTATGAGCTCTGGAAAAGCTGAACGGAAGATCAGTTCATTTTATCGGTGAGCGGGGCTTCGTACTTCTTTGCATATTCAAAATAGTAATCCTTGTATTTGGGGCTGTTGGCACGCATATCCTTGGCATAGCCGTGGATATCAAAGCCTGAGCCCGAGGTATGCTTCTCTATGATATGAAGCGCGATATTGGAGCAGTATGCCGCTATACGGTCAAAGCTGGTCAGAAGCTCGACTAAGGAAATTCCGGCCTGAACAGAGCAGTCGCCTGCCTGGAGACGGCGTACATGATTGGCTTTGATCGTTTCACCCATATTGTTGATGATCTTGGAAAGGGGCTCTACACGGAGCGCCTTTTCTTCTTCGTCGTTCGTAAATGCGCTGACGGTCGTCAGGAGTATCTCATTTACCGCATCGGCAATGAGCACGAGCTCTTCCTTGGCTACATTTGAAAAAAAGATCTTGGAGTCGTGGTTGTAAGCTGCCACATCAGAGAGCTTGACACAGTGATCGCCGATACGCTCAAAATCCATGATACTGTGTATTATCTCGGTCGTGAGCTTGATATCTTCGGGACGCAGGCTAAGGGATGTAACCTTGACCATATAGTCGGAAAGCACTGTTTCGGCTTTGTCGAGGAATCTCTCGTTATCATTGATCTTTTCGATGGTTGGCTCATCATATTTGTCATGCATCATGATCGCGAGACTGTAATTTTCAACAGCAACATTACCCATATTGTTCATGACGCTGCGGCACTGGCTGAGCGCAACCGAAGGGGTTTTTAAGAGCAGATCGGTAAGTCCCGAGAGCGCCTCGTCGATCTCGTTTGTTTTGGCTGCGGGACGAAGCTTCTCCGCAAGCCGGGCGTAGAATCCGCAGAACGGAAGCATCACAATAGAAGCGATGACATTGTAGGCTGTATTCAGATCAGCGATCCGACCACGGTTCATGGGCATATTCCAGTCGATGATGCCTAGAGGCTTCAAGATCAGATAAATCACGATAAGACCGAGAACAGCACCGAAACTGCATATAAGGATCTGAGATGTCGTAACCTGCTGGGCCTCGCGTTTTGTACCGATGCTTGAAAGCAGGACGGTGATCAGCTTACCTATACTGATACCGATGATCATCGGAGCTGCGATCGAAAACGTAACCTCTCCGGTAGCCGCCGCGATCGCCTGTACGATACCGACGGCAGCTGATGAGCTCTGGAGGATCATCGCGAGCAGGATACCCATGAATACGCCGATGAGAGGATTTGAGAACCCGGTAAATATATCTCTGAATTTTTCTGATGAAGACAGGGGACTCAACGCATTCTCCATCGTTGTCATTCCGAAGAATATAATGCCGAAGCCCATAAGAATGGCTGCGATATTATTTGCCTTCTTATTTTTGACGATAAGCATGATGAACGCCGAAACTCCTATAAGCAACGGAGCGAACGAAGAAGGCTTAATGTATGTAAGGAATGCGGCACCGTCGCCCGAAACATCGCCCAGACGCAGGATCTGACCGGTAACGGTAGTACCGATATTGGCTCCGAGCAGGACGGGAATGGCCTGAATGAGTTTCATAAAGCCTGCGTTCACGAAGCCGACGAGCATGATCGTGGTCGCCGACGAGCTCTGGATCAGGGCTGTGACCAAAATGCCGAGGCTGAATCCCTTCACACGGTTATCCGTAAATTTCTCAAGAGTTTTTTCTAGCCTTGCGCCCGCAACATTCTGCAGCGACGCTCCCAGATATTTCATTCCGTACAGGAACAGACCGATCCCGCCTATCAGCTGGAAAACCGAAAGTATGCTCATATCGATACCTCACACCGAATTGTTCACAATTTATAATGTTGAAGAATAAGCGCTTTCCCTGAAAATTGTGATAAGATTTGCATCAAAGCGCTACTTCAACAGTTTACTTATACCACGGATTATCATTATTTGCAACAGAATTTAAATGTTTGAAATTGACACCTTATGCCGAGATAATTATAATTGTAGTAATTGGTTTTATTCACGGTTATGCCGGCGAAAAGCTCACGAAAGCCTGATCCTGGCGGGGTTTCCGGGATTTTTCGGTTGATTTTCGTAAATAAATAACAGACCGGTTACAGATAAAAACGGGAGGACAGTAAATGAGCAAACAGGGATTTGACAACGAAAAATATCTGAAGATGCAGTCGGAGCATATCAGGGAAAGGATCGGAAAGTTCGGCGGCAGGCTGTATCTGGAGTTCGGCGGCAAGCTGTTTGATGATTATCATGCTTCGCGTGTTCTGCCGGGTTTCGCTCCCGACAGTAAGATCAGGATGCTGTATGAGCTGCGTGATACCGCAGAGATCGTTCTGGTCATCAATTCCTCCGATATCGAGAAAAATAAGGTCCGCGGCGACCTTGGGATCACCTATGACATGGATGTTCTGCGTCTGATCGATGCCTTCAGGGGCTACGGGCTCTACGTCGGAAGCGTTGTCATGACTCAGTTTGCCGGTCAGGCAAGTGCCGAGAAATACCAGAAGAAACTGGAGTCTTTGGGGATCAAGGTTTACAGGCATTATATAATTCCCGGATATCCGGCCAATATTCCTTTTATTGTCAGCGACGAAGGCTTCGGAAAGAATGATTATATCGAGACTTCGAGACCGCTGGTCGTAATCACTGCACCCGGCCCCGGAAGCGGAAAGATGGCAACCTGTCTGTCACAGATATATCATGACAATAAGCACGGCATCCGTGCGGGATATGCGAAATTCGAGACATTTCCGATCTGGAACCTGCCTCTGAAGCATCCCGTAAATCTTGCTTATGAAGCAGCTACTGCGGACCTGAACGATGTCAACATGATCGATCCGTTCCATCTTGAGGCTTACGGAGAGACAACGGTCAATTACAACCGCGATGTGGAAGTTTTCCCTGTCCTTAATGCGATGTTCGAGACCCTGCTGGGTGAATCGCCTTACAAGTCGCCTACCGATATGGGCGTAAACATGGCCGGCAACTGCATTTTCGACGATGAGGCAGTGCGCGATGCCGCCAATGCCGAGATCATCAGAAGATATTATGATACGCTGTGCCGCAAGCTTCAGGGCGACGCTACGATGGATCAGGTTTACAAGATCGAATTGCTGATGAAGCAGGCAGGTATTACCACCGAAAACAGACCTTGTGCCAAGGTTGCCACCGATCTGGCCGAAGAAACCGGTGCGCCTGCGGCGGCAATGGAGCTTCCGGACGGAAGGATCGTAAAGGGCAAGACCACTTCACTGCTCGGCGCTTCATCTGCGTTGCTGCTCAATGCACTCAAGGAACTGGGCGGAATCGACCATGACATTGACCTGATCTCACCTACGATCATCGAACCTATTCAGGATCTGAAGGTCAATCATCTCGGAAATCACAATCCGAGACTGCATACGGACGAAGTACTTGTGGCACTTGCCATCTGCGCAGTAACGGATGAACTTGCCGAGACCGCGATGCAGCAGATCGAGAAGCTGAAAGGCAGCGAGGTGCATTCTAGTGTTATCCTTTCGGCCGTTGATTCCAATACATTCAGGAAGCTCGGAGTGAACCTGACCTGTGAGCCGCAGTATCAGGGAAAGTCGCTGTATCACAAGAAGTGATGTTTATTTAATGCGGGGAGAGGTATGATAAAGGTTTTTCTGGTTGAGGATGAATTCATCATCCGTGAGGGGATCAAAAATAACATAGACTGGCAGGACAACGGGCTTGAATTCTGCGGCGAAGCCGGAGACGGAGAGCTTGCATTTCCGATGATCCGCAAAGAGAAGCCCGATATCGTGATCACGGATATCAAGATGCCGTTCATGGACGGGCTGTCACTCAGCAGGCTGATCAAAAAAGAACTGCCCGATACCGAGATCATAATCCTTTCGGGTTATGAGGAATTTGAATATGCCAAGGAAGCTATAAGGATAGGTGTTTCGGAGTATCTTCTCAAGCCTGTTTCGGGGGATGAGCTCCTCAAGGCCGTAAAGGAGATTTCCGGGCGTATTGAAGAAAGAAAGCGCGAGCAGGAACTTTATGCCCGTTACATCCATGAGACAGAGCAGTGGGATACCAAGGAAAAACGCGAACTCTTCGATGATATGATCACCGGTATACGATCCTACAATGAGCTTGTGCAGGAAGCGGAACAGCTGGGCATTGATATTACCGCGATGTTCTACAATATCCTTTTGATCAAGATCAGTTCGACCCGTCATGCGGAAAATGAGTTTTCCGGAAGTATCGTAAAGATCGAGTCCGCGCTTGATGAGCTTTGCATCAGGTATAATGCCATCAGTTTTGACCGGGCGCTCGAGGGAAAGGCGATCCTGTTCAAGGCGGATACCGCGCAGGAGCTGGAGGAAGCCCAGACAGCATTTATTGATGAAGCTCAGAAACTGTTTTCTGATTATCATCATATCAGGTATTTTGGAGGAAAGGGTACTCCGGTACAGCGGCTCAGCGATATTCCGTCGGCTTATGAGACTGCGAGCCGGGCATTTGCGAACCGTTATCTGACAGAGGGGAGCATGATCCTTTCAGGAGATAAGACTGATTCCAAGAGACCTGAAGACAGCTTTGACCTCGGAAAAGTAAGCCCCGAGCAGATAGACCGCAACCGCGTAAAGGATTTTCTGAAATTCGGGGAACGCGAGGAGATCCGTTTCTTTGTGGGTGAGTACTTTAATTCACTTGGCGGCGGGGCCGTCAGATCCACCATTTTCAGACAATATATCGCCATGGACATCTATTTCTGCGTGGCGGAATTCGTGGAATCCCTGATGCAGCCGAGAGACGGGATAGAGACTATACAGGCGGACAGCCTGATCCTGCAGAACGAGGAGAATACCGCGGCTTATGCGTGCAGGATACTTGAGCAGGCTATCGAGATCCGCGACAGTATCGCTTCAAACCGCTACGGAAGTATTGTTGAAAGCGTCGAAAAGCTTATAGAAGAGAATTATTCCGATGATGAACTTACGGTGAGCAGTATCGCGGCCAAGGTGAATTTCTCCCCGAACCATCTGAGCATGGTATTCAGGAACCAGACAGGCCAGACACTGATCAAGTATCTCACGGATTACAGGCTGAACAAGGCCAAGGAACTCCTCAAATGTTCGTCCCTGCGCAGCAGCGAGATCGCGCAACAATGCGGCTACAAGGATCCCCATTATTTTTCATATCTGTTTAAGAAAACCGTCGGAATGACACCTACACAGTACCGCGGAGGTGACGCGTGATACAGCGTTTTAAGGACAGATACCGCAACTCTTCGCTTGCGGTCAAGATCAGGAGCAGTTATTTTCTGATCCTTGTTCCCATGCTTACGCTGGTGCTGCTGTGCCTGACAGGAATGTGGGGTTTCAGCGTGCGTTACAGCCGTATGATTGACGCTGCAGGCGTTGCCAGCGGTTTCAGTTTGGATTTTAAGAAGGATTTTGATTATGAAACCTATCTTCTGATAGTCGAAAACAAGAGCCTTAATGAATCCAATCTTGATGCGATGCTCTCCGACGCCAAGGGCATCGTGGCAAAGCTTGAAGAAACAGACTCGGAAAGCAGCAACGACCAGAGGCTCAAAAGCGTCAAAAAATATCTTACAAATCTCGAACATTATAAGGAACGTATTGAGGATAACCGGAAGGAAGGAAACAAATACGAGGAAAACATCGAAATATGGGAAAAGGATGTGCAGATCGTTACGGCTCTTCTTCAGGAATCCATGCTTCAGTATGTGTTCTATGAGATCCAGGACATGCAGGAATCAAGACAGCAGTACTGGACTTCGTTTTTACGTATCATGATCAGCTCCGTGGCAGCAGTGATCGTTATCACCGTTGTTCTCGTAGTGCTTTCTTATTATATACCGGCATCCATAACCCAGCCCATAGAGAAACTGTCCGAGGTCACAAACCGTGTGGCCAACGGAGATCTGACAGTACGCGCGCAGACCGATCAGGGCGCGGAGGTCAAGGTTCTTGCCGATTCCCTCAATACGATGATCGACAAGATCAACGGGCTGATCGGACAGGTGACCACAGAGCAGATCCAGTTGCGAAAAGCAGAATTCGAGCTGCTCCAGGCCCAGATCAATCCTCATTTCCTGTCTAATACTCTTGATGCCATCGTATGGCTTGCGGAAGCCGGCGACAATGCCCGCGTAGTCGACATGGTCAAGAATCTGTCCGAATTTTTCAGAACATCGCTGAATCAGGGCAAGGATACGATCACCATCAGGGAAGAACTGCGCCACGTGGAGAGCTACTTAAAGATCCAGAGCGTGCGGTACATGGATATCCTGCAGTACGATATCGATGTGCCGGAGAGCCTGTATGACTATACGATCCCGAAGATAACGATCCAGCCCCTGGCCGAGAACGCCCTGTACCACGGCATAAAGAATAAGAGGGGCGGCGGCCGGATCTCGATCCACGGCGAAAATCTCGAAAACTGCTTTTTCCTGAGTGTGCACGATAACGGAATCGGTATCGAAGAACAACGTCTCGCCGAGATAAAAGAAAGCCTTACCAGCAGCCACGCCCCCCAAGGCGACATATACGGATTATATAATGTAAATGAAAGAATCCGCCTTCGATTTGGCAATGAGTACGGTATAAGTATCGAAAGCGTTTATGGTAGCGGAACTACGGTAACCGTGAAACTTCCTCACGGGTATGCGGATACACAGGAAAGCGAAATATAAAAAAATCCTACCGCCGTAATAGAAAAATCAACTTCACGTAATCGCAAATACACGAATGATGAAAAAACAAACCTAGCGGATATATTATTGCATGGATAATGAATCCTCCTTAAGATATGATTGCATTAACGGGCGAATAAACCGTTAATCAATCAAATTTTATGGGAGGAATTGTTTATGAAAAAATTACTTGCGGTTCTTTTGGCAATGGCCCTTGTACTGAGCATGGCAGCGTGTTCAAAGGATTCCGGTTCAAGCAGTAACGGCGGCAGCTCAAGCAACGGCGGCAGCTCAAGCAGCAAGAATATCAAGGTTGGTATTATCAATAATGACCCTAACGAGTCAGGTTACCGTACAGCAAACGACAAGGATCTGAAGGCTACATTCTCGAAGGAGAACGGCTATGACGCATCATTCAACTACTCTCTGAAGAATGATGAGCAGATCGCATTTGCTCAGAAGTTCATCCAGGACGGCGTTGATTACCTTCTTCTTTCAGCAGCTGATACAGCAGGCTGGGATTCGGTTCTTAAGGATGCAAAGGATGCAGGCGTAAAAGTTATTCTCTTCGACCGTACCATCGATGCTGATCCCAGCCTTTATGAGGCTTCGATCGTTTCCGATATGGACAAGGAAGGCGAGACCGCAGTTAACTGGCTTGCTTCTCAGAACCTCAGCGAGTACAAGGTTATCCACATCCAGGGTGCTATGGGTTCGGCAGCTCAGAGAGGCCGTTCGGGCGCTCTTGACGCAAAGGTTAAGGCAGAGAGTAACTGGTCTATCGTAACACAGCAGACAGCTACATGGAACGCAGAGACAGCACAGCAGATCGTTCAGTCGGTTATCGACTCCGGCGAGAAGTTCAATGTAATCTATGCAGAGAACGATGATATGGCAAAGGGTGCCGTAGCAGCTCTTGACAAGGCCAATATCTCTCACGGTGTAAAGGGTGATGTTATCGTTATGGGCTTTGACTGCAACAAGTGGGCACTTGAAGAGCTCCTTGCAGGCAAGTGGAATTATGACGGACAGTGCAATCCTTTCCAGTCATCATACATTGTAGACATCATCAAGAAGCTTGAGAACGGCGAGACCCTCAAGAACAAGACCATCATCATGGATGAGAAGGGCTTCGATGCTTCAACCATTACACAGGCTGATGTTGATAAGTACGGTATCTGATACTTGAGAAGCCCGCTTGCGGAAGGACTACGAATTTTGTGGAGCGGGTGAATAGTAAAAATATCGATAATAAAAAAATGGCGGCGTAGCGTGACCGGGTTTGCGCTGCGCCGCTTTTGAAATGTGCGATCAGCAAAATGCTTTCCTCAAAAAGAGGACTGTTTAGGCCGCATGAGTATGATTAAAAAATGTGAGGGTTGTACATGAAAGAAAACGTTGTACTTGAAATGCGTAATATCAGCAAAAGTTTTCCCGGTGTAAATGCTCTGCAGAATGTGGATTTTACACTGTGCCGGGGTGAGATACACGCACTGATGGGGGAGAACGGAGCCGGTAAATCAACGCTGATCAAGGTGTTGACCGGTGTATACGGTAAGGACACGGGCGAGATATTCCTTGAGGGGAGGGATAAGGCCGTAACGATCGCTTCGCCGCAGGATGCGCAGAATGCGGGTATCAGCACGGTTTATCAGGAAATTTCCCTGTGTCCGAACCTGTCCGTGGCGGAGAATATGTACATTGGCCGCGGCAAGGAAAAACTTACCAACTGGAAGAAGATGTATGCGGACGCCGACAAGATCCTTCAGTCTCTTGATATTCCGGCCAAGGCGAATCAGCAGCTGGCAAGCTGTTCCATCGCGATCCAGCAGATGGTTGCCATCGCAAGGGCTGTTGACATGGAATGTAAGGTACTTATCCTGGACGAGCCTACTTCCTCGCTTGATGAGCAGGAAGTAGAGAAGCTGTTCGGGCTTATGAGAGACCTGAAAAAACGCGGAGTCGGCATCATTTTCGTAACACACTTCCTGGACCAGGTTTACGAAGTATGCGATAAGATCACGGTATTACGCGACGGCAGGCTCGTCGGCGAATATGAGATCGCTTCATTGCCGAGGGTTGCGCTGGTTGCGAAGATGCTCGGTAAGGATCTCGACGATCTTTCGGACATACGCAGTTCCAGCAAAAAATATACCGGATCCGACAAGGATTCCCACGTATTCGAAGCCTTCGGGCTGCAGAGTGACGCCGGGATCAAGCCTTTTGATTTTTATATCGGAAAAGGCGAAGTCAACGGATTTACCGGACTGCTCGGATCGGGCCGCAGCGAGTGCGTCAGGGCGATATTCGGCGCAGACCGCGTGATCGGCGGATTTGTGAAAAAGAACGGTAAGGAAGTTAAGATCAATAAACCCATAGATGCAATGCGAAACGGCATCGGATATCTGCCTGAGGACAGAAAGGTGGACGGTATCGTAGGTGATCTTTCGGTCCGCGAGAACATTATCCTTGCCCTTCAGGTAATGAAAGGCTTCTTTAAGCCGTTTTCGAAGGCGGAAGCCAATGCATTTGCGGATGAATATATCAAGCTGCTCGGGATCAAGACCGCATCGGCGGACACGCCGGTCAAATCCCTGTCGGGAGGCAATCAGCAGAAGGTCATACTTGCGCGCTGGCTGCTTACCAATCCAGAATACCTGATCCTCGATGAGCCCACCAGAGGTATCGATGTCGGAACCAAGATCGATATTCAGAAGCTTGTACTAAAGCATGCGGCAGAGGGTATGAGTATCACATTTATCTCTTCGGAAACGGATGAGATGCTCAGAACCTGCTCAAGACTTATTGTAATGCGTGACAGAAAGGTTGTCGGAGAGCTCAAGGGTGAGGACCTGACACAGAGCAAGATCATGACGACGATCGCGGGAGGTGAAGCAAAATGAAAGACAATATAAAACAGCTTATCATCCCGCTTGCGGCGATACTCATACTTGCGGTATTCAATCTGATAGCGGATCCTTCATTTTACAATATCTCGATGGATGTGAATTCGGACGGATACCGTGTTCTCTCGGGTAACCTGATAACAATTCTGGACTACGGTTCGGAGCTGGCGATCCTGGCCCTGGGAATGACGCTTGTTACCGCAGCTTCCGGCGGACAGGACATTTCAGTCGGCGCAACCATTGCCGTAGGCGGCAGCGTGATGCTGCGTGTGCTGTGCGGCGGCAACTCACGCCCCGAGCAGATGCAGGCACCTGTTATCGTGGCTTTTCTGGTAGGATGTCTTGTGACAATGCTTCTGGGAGCGTTTAACGGTGCTCTTGTTGCTTATTTCAGGATACAGCCCATGATCGCCACACTGATACTGTTCACCGCGGGACGTTCCATCGCGGCATGGGTCAATCATAATGAGCTCCCGATCATCAAAGAGGCCTCATTTGGTGTTTACGGCGGCTTTATTCCGGGGGTTCCGGTTCCGACACCGCTTTTCATAGCGATCATATGTATGATCGTAATGGCACTGCTCCTGAAATTTACAAACCTCGGACTGTATACGCAATCCGTAGGTATCAATGAGAGTTCGTCAAGACTGAACGGTCTGAATCCCGAACTGATCAAGCTGCTGAGCTTTGTGATCCTCGGCGTATGTGTTGCTGTAGCGGCGCTCATCAAGGTCAGCCGTATACAGACCATCAACTATTCGGTTATAGCCAAGGACATAGAGATGGATGCCATCCTTGCGGTGGCACTCGGAGGAAACGCGCTGAGCGGCGGTAAATTCAACATGTGGGCATCGGTTCTCGGTGCTTATACAATACAGTTCCTTACCACCACACTGTTCAAGTTGAAGGTTCCTTCGGATGCCCTTCCCGCATACAAGGCGGTTGTGGTTATCCTCCTTGTCGTAATGAGCTCCCCTGCGGTAAGGGAAAAGCTGGCTGTTCTGAAAAAGAGATTCGTGAAGTCTCCGGGAAAGGAGGCTGCATGATATGGCAAAGATAAAGGAATTTTTCAAAAAGCTCTGGAAAAACATCATGGGCCTGAGTGATACGAACCTTCTGATGCTGATCACCATCGTAGCCTTCGTGCTCATGTATGTCGGAGCCATCATTTTCCAGGGAAAGGGTTTCTTAAAGCCCCAGACAGTCTTCAATATGCTGAACGGCAACGCAGCACTGATCATCATGTCATGCGGCATGAGTATCGTAATGATCGACGGCGGCATCGATATTTCGGTCGGAGGTGTGGCGGCGCTGGTGTGCATGAGCTGTGCCGTTCATCTTGATTATAAGGGCGGAAACGTATTTACGGCGATCCTGATCGCACTCGGTATCGGACTGGCTTTCGGACTGGTGCAGGGTTTCCTTGTTGCTTATCTGCGTATCCAGCCGTTCATCGTAACACTTGCGGGAATGTTCTTTGCAAGGGGCATGACGACGATCGTGCATAACGATCCTTTCAATGTCGCAAATGAGAGTCTGGTGAAGCTGAAAGACACGAGACTCAACGTTCCGGGAATGGGTTCGGTCAACAAGCTCGGCAATTATGTTCCTGCTTATGTTGAAATAGGTGTTATCGTGGCACTGGTCGTCCTCGTGGTTATGTTTTTCCTGCTCCATAAGACAAGGCTCGGACGTTCTTTCTATGCCGTGGGTGGCAATGAGCAGAGCGCGTTGATGCTCGGTATAAATGTCAGAAGATCAAGATTCCTTGCTCATCTTATCTGCGGATTGTTGGCGGGAATAGGAGGCTTTGTATATTTCCTTCATGTTGGTTCGGGTGCTCCCACACATGCCCAGGGTGCAGAAATGAACGCGATCGCTTCCTCCATCATCGGAGGTACGATGCTTACGGGCGGTGTCGGAAATGTTATAGGAACCTTCTTCGGAGTATTGACACTGAGTACGATTCAGAATATAGTAGCATCAGCGGGACTCGGAGACGCATGGTGGACAGGTATCACGATAGCTGCCATGCTGTGCCTGTTCCTGATAATTCAGAGCGTCGTTATCTCAGCAAGGAAAAAAGGATTACAGAACAAATGAGTATTTTCAGGAAAGCGGCGGCATTATTTATGACCGCCGCTGTTTTTATCATGTTGACAGCCTGCAGCAGGGATACAGTGACTGTAGGAGAAAATGAGGCCAAGAGCCGCCCGGTCGTGGGATTTTCGCAGCTCGGGGCCGAATCGGACTGGCGGAATGCCAATACCCAGTCTATGAAGGAAAACATTTCCGAAGAGAACGGATATGACCTGATCTTCGATGACGGCCAGCAGAAGCAGACGAACCAGATCATGGCTATCAGGAAATTCATCCAGCAGGAAGTGGATTACATCGTATTGGCTCCGGTTACCGAAGAAGGTTGGGATACGGTCCTTGAAGAGGCTAAGGATGCAGGGATCCCGGTCATCATTGTCGACAGAATGGTTAATGTCGGCGATGAGAGCCTGTTCACAGCCTGGGTGGGTTCGGACTTTGAGCTTGAAGCAAGGAAGCTGACCGCCTGGATGAATGAATTTTTCGGGGTTTCGGACATAGACGGCAGCGATATCAATATCGTAAATATTCAGGGCAACATCGGCGCTTCGGCTCAGATCGGGCGTACCCAGGGACTTCGCAAGGCCTGTGAGCAGTACGGATGGAATCTGCTCGACGAGGTATCGGGTGAGTTCACTCAGGCCAAAGGCCGCGAAGTGATGGAGATGTTCCTGAAGAAATACGATAATATCAACATTGTTTACTGTGAAAACGACAATGAGGCCATCGGTGCCATCGAGGCTATAGAAGGTGCGGGAAAAGAGGTCGGAACCGATATCCGGAACGGTCAGATCATGGTCGTATCCTTTGACGGTGTCGGGAAGACCGCGCTGGAACTGGCCAAACAAGGTAAGATCAGCTGTATCGCGGAGTGCAATCCCCTCCATGGTCCCAGGGTAAAAGCGATCATAGATGCACTGGAGCTTGGTCTTGTGCCGGAAAAACTCGAGTATGTCCCCGAAGAGCTGTTCAGTGCCGACAAGACCGTAACCAGTTACATTTTGGACGGAAAAGTGTATACGGTTACGGAATTGGAATAGAACAGTATATACAATATAGTTAAGAAGAATAAATACTGTTTTGAAATCGGAATAAAAAGTTGATATATAATTACAGATGTGAAAAATGTTGCGCAACTTGCGCAACAAATAATATCAAATATTGCGAATTGCGCAGCGTATTTTGGCACGTTGCGCAATTTTTTATGCCTGTTTGTATAAAATGCTTAATAAACGTGTGGTTAAAAAAGTTAAAAATATATATTGACAACAAAAACATTCCGTGATATTTTATGGGTAGTGGCGCAAACGATTGCGCACGTTGTTCAAAATAATCCATTTATTTTACGAACGGAGGAGAGATTTTATGAAGAATGCTAAGAGAATATTAGCGATCCTGCTGGCACTCGTCATGGTTCTTTCGATGGCTGCATGCTCGAAGAAGGATGATGATACCAACAAGAGTACCGACCCCGGTACTACCAATCAGGGCGGAACCACCAACAACGGCTCAAGCACTGATAACAACGGCGGAAGCACCAACAATAACGGCGGCGGTGCTGCAACAGGTACTACTTATGAGTACGACATCAAGGTTTGGGTTCCCGAGAAGGACGCAGACGCAGGTCTGACCAAGTCAATGATCGATGAATTCAACAAGACCAATACCGACGGCATCAAGCTGAATGCCACCATCGAGTCTGTATCCGAGGCGGATGCGGCTACACAGATGATCACCGACGTTGAAGCCGGTGCAGATATGTTCAACTTCGCACAGGATCAGCTTTCACGTCTGATCATGGCCGGTGCTGTTACACAGCTCGGTGAGAAGGCTGCACAGTTCGTTAGGGACAACAACGTAGAGAGCGGTATTCAGGCAGTTGCGGCAGGCGATGCTCTGTACGGATATCCTATTACCGTTGATAACGGCTACTATCTGTTCTACGATAAGAGCGTTGTATCGGACGAGGAAGCAAAGACTGTTGAAGGCATTCTTGCAGCATGCGAGAGATCCGGAAGAACATTTGCGGCTCCTATCGGCGGCAACGGCTGGTATCTGGCAGGCTGGTTCTTCGGAACAGGCTGTGACAGTACCTGGGTAACAGATGATGAAGGAAACTTCGTTTCTATTAACGATACATTCAATTCCGATAAGGGTCTCATCGCTGCAAAGGGTCTTTACAAGATCCTCTCCAACAAGTGGTGGGTTGATGCCGATCAGGCATCCGAATTCCAGGCAGCTATTCCCTGCTGTGCATTCGTTTCGGGACCTTGGAACAATACTACAGTTCATGATATCCTCGGCGACAACATGGGCGCAGCCAAGATGCCTACCTACAGCGTAGACGGCAAGAGCTACCAGATCGGTTCCTTCTCAGGTTCCAAGATCATCGGTGTTAAGCCTCAGGTTGATCCCGCAAAGGCAGCATGCCTTGCAAAGCTTGCTCAGTATCTCTCGGGCGAAGAGTGCCAGAGAAAGAGATTCGAAGTACTTGAGTGGGGTCCTTCAAACAAGAACCTTGCTACTTCGGACGCAGTACTTGCGAACCCCGGACTTGCAGCTCTTGCAGCTCAGGCTCCTTTCGCAAAGCCTCAGGGCAATGTACACGGTTCATGGTGGGATATTTCGAAGGCAATCGGCGCAGGAATCAAGGATTCCGACGGATCCGATGCAGCTCTTAAGGCTATCCTTCAGAAGTACTATGATGATTGCAACGCAGTATTTAACATGACCAGCGATGAGAAGGAAGCATTCTCTGTTATCGGTGCTGTATGCGGAACCAACTGGGATACAGATCTTCCTATGACCAGAACAGCTGAGAGCGGCCCCGCTACTTACTATTCGGAAGCTCTTGAGCTTAAGGCCGGCGACCAGTTCAAGGTACGTCAGGGCGCAAGCTGGGATGTAAACTTCGGCCAGGAAGGCAAGCGCGACGGTGACAAGATGGCAGTTGACGAGGACGGTTACTACTTCGTTAAACTTGTTGTAAACGATGATCTCAGCGAGGGTATCATTACTCTCGGAAAGACCAGCTTCCATGCATGGTCAGTGATCGGTGCCGTATTCGGAACCAATTGGGATGCCGATTTCGAAATGGAGATCCAGAACGACGGCAAGACCTATAAGTATGCAGGCGCACAGCTTAAGGCCAATGATGAGTTCAAGGTACGCCAGGGTCATAACTGGGATAACAACTACGGTGTAGGCGGCGTTGCCGGCGGCGATAACTTCAAGGTTGAGGCTGACGGAACATACACTATCGTATTTGACTCAGAGACAGGTATGATCACTCTTGAACAGTAATTGAGAAATTATACTTCGTAGGAAAACTTAAAGTCCTCGGGGGTTAGGACCGGAAAGTCCGGCCCTGGCCCCCGATTTTTGTGCGAACGGTCATCGAGCGAACTTTGTTTGCGAGATGACTGAGAGCACAAGGTTGGGCAAGGTCAGAAAGGATTACTTCTATGGGTACAGGCGAAAACGACAGGATAATCAATACGGAAGATCTGTTTTTGGAAAAAGCCGGTTTTTTTAAGTCATTTGCAAGGGGCGATATTTGGACGAAACTGTCCGCTATCATTTTCGGATTGGGCTGCTTCGTACGCAAACAGATAGCCAGAGGACTGGTGCTTTTGGCATTTGAGGGACTCTTTATCTGGTATATGATCAATAAAGGATCATATTGGCTTTCTATGCTTCCTTCTCTCGGAAAAGAAGGACCTACCAAGGAATACAACGAATTTTTCGATACATATGTATATACTTACCATGACAACTCATTTCAGATCCTGTTGTATGGTACATTGACGATCTTCCTGATCGTTGCGTTGATCTTTACACTTACATTCAGCGTAAAAATGAGCTATGATGCGCAGGTTAAGGTTGAACGCGGCAAGAAGATCAATTTCCTGAAGGATGATATCAAGTCACTGGTTGACGAATCCTTCTACAAGACACTGCTGACACTTCCTGTTATCGGTATCACACTGTTTACGCTGTTACCGGATGTGTTCATGGTCCTGATCGCATTTACGAACTATGACGGTACCCACGACGGTTATATCACGCACCTGTTCCACTGGGTCGGTTTCGAGAATTTCAAGACACTGTTCTCAACACAGGGCGGTTCCGGTTCCTACTTCAGCGTCTTTATGGGAATCCTCGGATGGACTCTCGTCTGGGCATTC
>JAGCZE010000467.1 GCA_017960415.1 Lachnospiraceae bacterium | reverse complement strand
TGAATAGTATAAAGATATTTTACTCCAACAATAAAGCCAACAGGGTTGTCCGATCCTGGCAACCCTCTTTTATTTCTCATAATATTGATTTGTTCATCCGTTTATTTGAAACAATTCATTTTTCATAAATTGCTTTCAAAATCCTGTCATTTCGCATCCTTGATCGAGAAGCTGATGCGTCCCATCTTGTCCTTACCCATGCACTTGCATCTTACCTTGTCGCCGAGAGTAAGTACATCCTCAACATGGTTGATACGCTCATTGGCGATCTTGGAAATGTGTACCATGCCCTCCTTGCCGGGAGCGAACTCAACGAATGCGCCGAATTCCTTGATGGAAACAACCTTACCTTCGTAGATCACACCCTCTTCGAATTCCGAAACGATGATGTTGATCAGACGAACAGCCTCGTTCATCATATCGGGATCGGTACCGCATACCGAAACAGCGCCGTCATCGGTAATATCGATCTTAACGCCTGTAGCGTCAATAATTGCATTGATGGTCTTGCCGCGCTGTCCCACAACATCGCCGATCTTCGCGGGATCGATCTGGATCTGGATGATCTTGGGAGCATACTTGCTGACTTCGGGTCTGGGCTCTGCGATAGCCTTCTTCATGCAGTTGTCCATAATGAAGAGTCTTGCCTCACGGCAGCGAGCGATAGCGCCCTCTACGATGGGTCTGGTCAGTCCGTGGATCTTGATATCCATCTGGATCGCTGTGATACCCTCTGTGGTACCGGTAACCTTGAAGTCCATATCTCCGAAGAAGTCCTCAAGGCCCTGGATATCTGTCAGAAGGATGAAATCATCATCTGTCTCGCCGGTAACAAGACCGCAGCTGATACCTGCAACCATGCGCTTGATGGGAACACCTGCAGCCATCAGTGACATACATGAAGCACAGGTAGATGCCATTGATGTGGAGCCGTTTGACTCAAATGTCTCCGATACGCAGCGGATTGCGTAAGGGAATTCCTCTTCTGTGGGAAGCACAGGGATAAGAGCACGCTCTGCAAGAGCACCGTGTCCGATCTCGCGGCGTCCGGGACCACGTGATACCTTGGTCTCGCCTACCGAGTATGCCGGGAAGTAGTATTGATGCATATAACTCTTTGCAACTTCATTCTCATCAAGTCCGTCCAGCTTCTGCTGCTCGGAAAGAGGAGCAAGTGTACATACATCGCAGATCTGTGTCTGTCCGCGGGTGAACATCGAAGAACCGTGAACTCTCGGGATGATATCAACCTCCGCAGCCAGAGGTCTGATCTGGGTGATCTCGCGGCCGTCGGGACGCTTGTGGTCCTTCAGGATCATCTTACGTACGGTCTTCTTCTCATACTGATATACAGCATCACCGAGTATTGCAAGCCATTCCTCATTCTCTGCAAATGCTTCTTCAAGTCTCTCGGTGATCTTCGCGATATTGTCCTCACGAGTCTGCTTGTCATCGGTAAATACAGCTGTTTCCATCTCCTCGGGAGGAACGATTTCCTTAATAGCCGCAAAAAGCTCTTCGGGAACAGCGTAGCTGTCATACTCATGCTTGGGTTTGCCAACTTCACGAACGATATCGTTAATGAAGGCAATGATCATCTGGTTAACTTCATGAGCCTTGTAAATGGCCTTGATCATGGTCTCCTCGGGGATTTCGTTTGCTCCGGCTTCGATCATGATAACCTTCTCGCTGGTGGATGCAACGGTAAGGTTTAAGTCACCGTTCTTCCACTGCTCCTGATTGGGATTGATGATCAGCTCGCCGTCGATCATGCCCACCTGTGTGGTAGCGCAGGGACCGTCAAAAGGAATATCCGAGATCGAGGTTGCGATAGCCGATCCGAGCATGGCTACAAGCTCGGGACGACAGTCGGGATCAACACTCATTACCATATTGTTCAGGGTTACATCATTACGATAATCCTTCGGGAATAAGGGTCTCATGGGACGATCGATAACACGGGAAGTAAGGATGGCATTCTCGCTGGCCTTGCCTTCACGTTTGTTAAATCCGCCGGGGATCTTACCTACTGCATAAAGCTTTTCTTCGTATTCAACGCTTAACGGGAAAAAGTCGATACCTTCTCTGGGTTTCTTGGATGCTGTTGCGGTTGAAAGAACAACCGTATCGCCATAGTGCATGAATGCCACACCGTTGGCCTGTGCCGCTACTCTTCCGATATCTACGGTCAGAGTACGTCCGGCAAGTTCGAGTGAATAACTCTTGTACATTTCGTACCTCCTAAAATTATATATGCCTATTGTCTCACAAATATTCATTTTAGCACGTTATTGTCAAGAAAGCAAGAGGTTACTGTTCCGGTTATGCCAATGTATTGGACGGGCTGGCGTGAACAGCAATGGGAAACGGATGAAAAAAAATACAGCCCGTTGACAAACAGGCTGCATTTCGTCATTTTAATCTGTCTTCGATTATTTTCTCAGACCAAGCTTCTCGATAAGTGCACGATACTCGTTGATGTCGTTCTTCTTGAGATATTCAAGAAGACCACGTCTCTGACCTACCATCTTGAGCAGACCGCGTCTTGAATGATGGTCCTTATTGTGCTCCTTAAGGTGCTCTGTGAGTTCATTGATCCTCTCGGTAAGGAGTGCTACCTGTACCTGTGTTGAACCGGTATCCTGTGCGTTCTTGCCGAACTTTGCAACGATCTCAGCTTTCTTCTCTTTTGTGATCATGGTTTATTACCTCCGTATGAATATTTATGTCAGCCTTGTCTAAGGAACCGGCCGGAGAACCGAATACCTGAGTCAAGGCTCGTAACCTTGATTATTCTATATGCAGACCGGAATTTTGTCAAGCATTTTTTATATTTATCCTTTTTATCTTTCTTATCATTCCAGGGTTCGGCAGTATTGTTGCGATTCTCTTTCCGACGGCAGTATTGTTGTCCACACTACACCGCCACTTTACTCAGCAATCAATGCTGCGTATGTCTCTTTCGGACCCATCCGGGCCTTCTTGGGCTTCGGAGTCATCCGCCTGGCTGTTGGCCTGCGCCACACGCCTGATCTCATCCTCGCAATTTAAGAATACTTCGGCTATTTCCGGATCGAAATGGGTTCCCGCGCCGTCCTTAATGATGCTCATTGCCTTCTCGACAGTAAATCCCGGCTTGTAGCTACGCTTCGAAACAAGTGCGTCAAATACATCCGCAAC
>JAGCZE010000466.1 GCA_017960415.1 Lachnospiraceae bacterium | reverse complement strand
CGTAAGGGTGCATTCCAGAAGCCTGTTGCGAAGCCTCAGGTACAGGAGGATGAGATCAAGACGATCACAATACCCGAAGTGATCACTATCAAAGAGCTTGCCGACAAGATGAAGCAGAATTCTTCGGCTATCATCAAGAAGCTGTTCATGGGCGGCAAGATGGTAAATGTTAACTCTGAGATCACTTATGAAGAAGCCGAAGAGATCGCACTTGATTATGAGATCATCTGCGAAAAAGAGGTTAAGGTCAATATGATCGAGGAACTCCTCAAAGAGACAGAGGAAGATCCCGATACCCTTATTACGAGACCTCCGGTTGTTTGTGTAATGGGTCACGTTGACCACGGTAAAACTTCACTGCTTGACGCAATCAGGAAGACAAACGTTACCGCAAGGGAAGCAGGCGGTATTACACAGCATATAGGTGCTTACATGGTTGAGATCGGCGGAAGGAAGATCACATTCCTTGATACTCCCGGTCACGAGGCGTTTACCTCAATGCGTATGCGCGGTGCGAAATCTACCGATATCGCGATCCTCGTTATTGCAGCCGATGACGGTGTAATGCCCCAGACAGTAGAGGCGATCAACCATGCGAAGGCAGCGAATGTTTCTATCATCGTTGCCGTAAACAAGATAGATAAACCCGGTGCAAACATCGACAGGGTAAAGCAGGAGCTGACCGAGCACGGCCTCGTTGCGGAAGACTGGGGCGGAGATACAGTATTCGTACCCGTTTCGGCCAAGACCGGCGAGGGAATTGAGAACCTGCTGGAAATGGTACTTCTGACTGCAGATGTGCTCGAGCTCAAGGCCAATCCCAACAGACGTGCCCGCGGTATCGTTATCGAGGCACAGCTTGACAAGGGAAGAGGTCCCGTTGCTACAGTACTTATCCAGAAGGGTACCTTAAATGTCGGCGACAATGTTGCTATCGGCGCCGCACACGGTAAAGTACGTGCGATGATCGATGACAACGGAAGAAAAGTCAAGACCGCTACACCTTCGACACCTGTTGAGATCCTCGGTCTGAACGGTGTTCCCCAGGCAGGTGAGGTTATCCTTGCCGTAGCGGACGAAAAAGAGGCAAGGACCATTGCCGAAGCATTTATCGCACAGTCCAAGGAACAGCTCATTGCCGAGACCAAGGCAAGGCTGTCGCTTGACGGTCTGTTCTCACAGATCCAGGCAGGCGAGGTCAAGGAACTCAATATCATTATCAAAGCCGATGTTATGGGTTCGGTTGAGGCGGTTAAGCAGAGTCTCTTAAAGCTCAGCAACGAAGAGGTTGTTGTCAGAGTCATCCACGGCGGTGTAGGTAATATCAACGAATCCGACGTTACTCTGGCATCGGCATCGAATGCGATCATTATCGGATTTAACGTTAAACCCGACAATACAGCGAAGGATATCGCCGAACATGAGGGTGTTGATATCAAGCTCTACAGAGTCATTTACGACGCTATCAACGATATCGAAGCGGCTATGAAGGGTATGCTCAAGCCCGTCTATGAGGAGAAGGTCATCGGACATGCCGAGATCCGTCAGCTCTTCAAGGCTTCCGGCGTCGGCGTTATTGCCGGTTCATACGTTCTCGACGGCAAGATCACCCGTGGCTGTATGGCTCGCATCAGACGCAACGATGAGCTTATTTATGAAGGAAACCTTGCTTCGCTCAAGCGTTTCAAGGATGATGTAAAGGAGGTTGCCGCAGGATATGAATGCGGTCTGGTATTTGAGAAATTCAGCGATCTAGCGGAACTTGACCAGGCAGAGTTTTATGTCATGGAGGAGGTGCCTCGTAAATGAGAAAAAACAGTGTTAAGATGATCAGGATCAACAGAGAGTTCCAGAGAGAACTCTCAAGCCTGATCTCAATGGAAGTAAAGGATCCGCGCATCAGCCCTGTAACCAGCGTTGTCAGTGTTGATGTCGCACCGGATCTGAAGACATCGAAGGTTTATATCAGTGTCCTCGGTGACCAGAAAGCCCAGCATGATACGCTGGAGGGCTTAAAGAGTGCCACAGCTTTCCTGCGCACCCAGCTTGCCCACAATCTGAATCTGAGGAATACGCCTGAGCTTCATTTTTACGTTGACCAGTCGATCGAGTACGGTGTAAACATGTACCAGAAGATCAACGAGGTGATCGCGGAGGATGAAGCGAAACTTGGGATCGGCGACGATGAAGACGATGAAAGGGAAGGCGACGGATACGACGAGTGGGGAGAGGATCCCGACTTGAACGGCTCCGTAGACGAAGAATTCGATGATTCCGACGATTCCGAAAGTGATGAGGAGAATTAAATGACAGTTAAACAGGAAATAATGTCCGCCATCAAAGGGGCCGGAAGGGTTGGAATAGCCGGACATATACATCCGGACGGCGATTGCATAGGCTCCTGTCTCGGGATGTATAATTACCTCACTGCGAATTTTGATTTTGAAACGGACGTATATCTTGAGGATATACCGAAGAGTTTTACCTGCATTTCAGGCTGTGACAAGGTGAATTTCGATTATCCCGATGCCGCGCCTTATGATGTTTTTATCGCACTTGACTGCGGGGATACCGACAGACTCGGGAAAGCATACAAATACCTTAAGGACGCCAAATTTTCGATATGTATCGATCATCATAATACGAATACCGGATATGCGGAGCTGAATCTGATCAAACCCGATGCGGCTGCTACTGCGGAGCTTTTGTTCGATCTGTTCGAACCGGAGAAGATCAATTTTGAGACCGCGGAGGCGTTGTATCTGGGTATCGTGCATGACACCGGCGTTTTTAAGCATTCGAACACGACCAGACATACCATGGAGGTTGCGGGCAGACTGCTTGAATACGGCGTGAGCTCTTCCAAGATAATTGACGGAACATTTTACGAAAAGACATATCTTCAGAATCAGATTCTCGGAAGGTGTCTGATGGAGAGTGTCCTGGTTCTCGACGGAAGGGTGATCTTTTCCGCAGTGAACAGGAAGATCCAGGCGTTTTACGGATTGGAATCGAATGATACCGAGGGTGTGATCGATCAGCTGAGGGTGACCAAGGGTGTTGAGGTCGCAATCCTGATCAAGGAAATGAATCCTCAGGTATGGCGCGTCAGCATGCGCTCGTGTGAGTATGTCAATGTTGGCGAGATCTGTGCGAAATTCGGAGGTGGCGGACATATCAGGGCGGCCGGATGCATCATCAACGGTTCAATGCATGACGTTATCAATGCGCTGACCAAGGAGATCGCGCTTCAGCTGAAACCGGCCGATGAAAGCCAAAACTGAAACTTTGTGGCGGAATCCGGAACAGATAACGGCAAGTAACTTTGGAAAGTATCAGGAAATATTGATTTGAACGGAATTATAAATATTTACAAAGAAAGAGGTTATACCTCACATGATGTGATCGCCAGACTGCGCGGGATAACGCATCAGCGCAAGATGGGGCATACGGGAACTCTCGATCCCGATGCGGAGGGTGTTCTGCCTGTATGCCTGGGTACGGCGACCAGAGTCTGCGATATCATTACCGACAATTCCAAATGCTATGAGGTTGTAATGCTTCTTGGGATCGGAACGGATTCGCAGGATATAACCGGAACTATTACGGATAAAGCCGCATCAGGCACACTCGATGCTTTGAGCGACCGGAGCATCCGGGATGCGATCATGAGCTTTGTCGGCGAATATGATCAGCTACCGCCCATGTACTCGGCGGTGAGGATGGGAGGCCAAAGACTCTACGAGCTTGCAAGAGCGGGCCGGGATATCGAGCGCGAACCCAGACATGTTGTGATAGACAGTATCGAAATTGTTTCCGAAATCGTCAGGGGAAAGCTCTGCGACCGTCTTCCTTTTGAGAGCCTGACGGAAGCTTCGAAGATTGCCTTGATGAAAGACCGAACTTCGGACAGCGACAGGCGCTTCGCAAGGTATGCGTCCGAAGATGTAACAGGCATAGAAAACGAAGAGGAAATAACCGTGATCAGGGTGGCCTTTTCGGTCAGATGCTCCAAAGGCACATATATCAGGTCGTTGTGCAGTGATATCGGCGACAGATTGGGCGTGTACGGATGTGTTGAAAGGCTGATGAGGACGAAAGTCAATATTTTTGATATCGATTCCGCCATCACCTTAAGAGAAGCCGAAAAGCTCATGTGCGAAGGAAAACTCGAAGAGAAGCTGACAGGCGTTGAAGCACTGTTCCCGGATTATAAGCGCCTTGATGTCAAGGAAAAGTATAATGAACTGCTTCGAAACGGAAACCAGCTTTATTTCAGGCATTTCAAGCAGTATATAACCGAACCGCCGACTCCGGTCAGGGTATATTCAAGTCAGGGTGAGTTTCTCGGGATTTACGAATATGTCGACGGAAGATCCAAGTATACGCCGGTGAAGGTTTTCATTGAGAAGGATTAAACGACACAAAGCAAAATTTACTTAAATTACCGCGAAATTTTACGGTATTGGATCTGTGGAGTAATATGATTTGTATTTTGGGTAAAGAAGATTTTAGTTTTCACAATACCGTTGTTACCATCGGAAAATTCGATGCGTTGCATATCGGGCATAAGGCACTGATAGGGCGGATGAAGGAATATAAGGATAAGGGACTCAAGAGTGTTGTCTTCAGACTCGATATTCCTTCGGCTCAGACGCCGGTGCGCAGCGAAACGGAGCGGATAGATGTCCTTGAAAAACTCGGAGTCGATATTTATATCCGCTATCCGTTCAATGAGTCTGTCGCAAGGATGAGTGCCGAAAATTTCATTGAAAAGATACTGATAGAGAAGCTTGGTATAAAAGCGCTGATCGTCGGCGAAGATTTCAGGTTCGGACACGGCAGGCTCGGGGATGCCGGGCTTTGATGCGAGTATGGCAGAAAATACAGATTTGATACCGTTTTTGCCGACAAAGTAACGTTTGACGGAAGGATAGTAAGCAGTTCGCTTATAAGAGAACTGCTGCAGCAAGGTGAGAAGGACAAAGCAAATGCACTGCTTGGCGACGAGGAGCTGAACTAAGCGAATGCCGAAATCGCCGGGTTATTTATAAAGAT
>JAGCZE010000465.1 GCA_017960415.1 Lachnospiraceae bacterium | reverse complement strand
TCTATCCCTACGTTGAAACGATCGCGAACCTGATGCCGATCATATTGCTGGTTGTCGGCGGCGTGTTCATCATCAACGGTCAGATCTCCATGGGTGAATACGTTTCATTCTCCGGACTTATCTGGGCTATCGCGAACCCCATGAGACAGATGGGTAATATCATGAACGAATTCCAGCGTTTCAATGCGGCATCGGCCAAGGTTATGGAGATCTATTATTCCGAACCCGAGATTGTTGATGCGCCCGACGCCATATCCCATCCCGAACGCTTCGAAGGAAGCATCGAATTCGATCACGTTTCATTCCAGTATGAAGACGGCAACCTGCCTGTCCTGAAGGATGTTTCGTTCAAGGCAAAACCCGGTGAGACCATCGCCATCATAGGCGAGACCGGCTGCGGCAAGACTTCATTGATACAGATGATCCCGAGGTTCTACGAACCGACCGGCGGAAGGGTGCTTGTAGACGGTATCGACGTAAGCCGTTACAAGCTCGAAGACCTGCGAAAGAATATCGGTCTTGCCACACAGGATGTCCTGCTCTATTCGGATACTATCGAGGGCAATATAGCCTACGGCGTTTCCCATCTGACAGCCCAGGAAGTTGTAAAGTTTGCACGTTATTCCGCAGCCGAAGAATTCATCCTGAAAATGCCCGAAGGCTACGACACGATCGTCGGAGAAAGAGGCGTGGGCCTCTCCGGCGGCCAGAAGCAGCGTATCTCCCTGGCCCGTGCACTCGCTATCGAGCCTTCGATCCTGATCCTTGATGATACAACATCCGCAGTCGATATGGAGACTGAGAAGCATATCCAGCATTCACTGAGGGATCTTGATTTCAACTGCACCAAGATCATCATTGCACAGCGTATTTCCACTACTAAATTCGCCGACAAGATCCTCGTCCTTAAAGACGGCAGGATCATTGAGGAAGGCAGTCACGATGAGCTTGTGGCCAAGGGCGGATATTACAAGGATCTGGTCGAGCTGCAGCTCGGCGAGAGTGTCGAAGCGCTGAAGGCAAGTGTAGGAGGGTAATACACCTTACCCGGCTCCGGGCACCCTCCCCTCAAGAGGAGCGCCTAAACCGTTTTTCTATGCCTTCCCCTCAAGAGGAGCGCATAAACCGTTTTTCTTTGCCTTCCCCTTGAGGGGAAGGTGTCACGCCGCAGGCGTGACGGATGAGGTGTACAAAAAATCCCCACAACAATAGAAAGGACATCAACATGGCTTCAAAAAACACGTATCGTCAGGACGAGCGCCTGGACGAACCGTTTGACCTGCGGCACCTGCTGCTGGCATCGTCCTATATCAAAAAATATATCAAAAAGATGGGCCTGGCTATTCTCCTCAGTGCAATAGGCGGCGCAGCGGGCCTGCTTTCTCCCATGATCACCCAGAAAGCGATCGATGATGCGATCCCGAACAAGAACATGACCTATCTGTTCGAGCTTGTAGGCCTGCTTGTTGCGGTATTTGTAGTAAGCGTCATATTTACGACACTGCGCTCAAGGATCATGGTCAAGGTTTCGCAGCGTATCATTTACGATATCCGCAAGGACCTGTTCGCGCATCTGCAGAAGCTCAGCTTCCAGTATTTCGACGACCGTCCCCACGGCAAGATCCTGATCCGTGTTGTCAACTATGTCAATTCGGTTTCGGATATGCTTTCGAACGGACTGATCAACGTAATCCTCGAGACCTTCAACCTGATATTCATCGTTGTTTTCATGCTGATGGTGGATGTGCAGATGTCGCTGGTCGTTATGTGCGGTGTTCCGGTACTTGCCGTATTCATGTTCTGGATCAAGCAGAAACAGCGTAAGGCATGGCAGCGCGTTTCCAACAAGAACTCCAACTTAAATGCCTACCTTCAGGAAAATATCGTCGGCGCCCGTATTACACAGATATTCGCACGCGAAAACGAAAATGCCGAGATCTTCTCGGGACTTGCCGACGATTGCCGCAAGACCTGGCTTACCGCGGTCAGCTACAACAACCTTGTATGGCCAGGCATTGATGCAATCTCGGTATTGATCAGAGCCGCGATATTTATCTTCGGTATGGTAGTATTCGGACAGGGTGCCAAAACCGTGGGTACCATCATTGCCATTTCCAGCTATTCCGCAAGATTCTGGCAGCCCATCATGAACATGGGAAATATTTTCAATAATTTCCTGAACAATATGGCTTATCTTGAGCGTATTTTTGAGACAATGGGCGAAAAGGTCGATGTGGATGACGCTCCCGATGCCGAAGTCCTGCCTCCTATCAAGGGTGAGGTTGAATTCGATAATGTCAGCTTCTCATACGAAGAAGGCAAAGAGGTTCTCCACCATGTTTCGTTCAAGGTCAGCCCCGGTATGAGCGTTGCACTTGTAGGCCCGACAGGCGCGGGCAAGAGCACTATCGTCAATCTGGTTTCCCGTTTCTATAATGTGGGAAACGGCCGGGTTCTGATAGACGGACACGATATTTCAAAGGTTACTCTTCATTCGCTGCGTACGCAGATGGGCATCATGCTTCAGGACAGCTTTATCTTCTCGGGTACGATCAAGGATAACATCCTCTACGGCAAGCTTAATGCGACTGACGAGGAAATCCGCGAGGCTTGCCGCAAAGTGTGCGCCGACAGCTTTATCTCGAAGATGCCCAACGGTTATGATACGGAAGTCAAGGAGCGCGGCTCATTACTGAGCCAGGGACAGAAGCAGCTGATCTCATTTGCGAGAACACTGCTCTCCAATCCTTCGATCCTGGTTCTTGACGAAGCTACCTCAAGTATCGACGTACAGACCGAAAAAGCGCTTCAGCAGGGCCTTAACACAATGCTGAAGGGCAGGACCTCATTTATCATCGCCCACCGTCTTTCAACCATCCGCAACTGCGATCTTATCATGTATATCGACGATGGCGGCATTGTTGAGTCCGGCACTCATGACGAACTCATGAAAAAGGGCGGCGCTTATTACCATCTGTATACTTCCCAGATGGAAGATATTGCGTAAATTCCGGTTAAATACAGCATTAAACCTATTTTTTCGGGACTCGGGCGGTTCATCCGCAGGGTCCCGTTTTTCATTCCCGGAAAAGATTTTTTCTGTATGCCCATGAATAGTAATGAAATTATAGAAATCCTACAGAAACTGTGTTATAATGTCTTTGAATGGTCCGACAGTTTCTTTACGGGCTGCGATCATATTCGTTACGGGAAGAGGATGCATATTAAATGCTTAACGGTGAAAAGACACTGAACAGAAAAGATATATTTTCGGGCAGGATCATTACGGTACATGTGGATGATGTTGAGCTTGAGAACGGAAAGACCGGATACCGCGAGGTTGTCGACCATCCCGGCGGAGTCTGTGTGGCGGCTGTGACAAAGGATAAAGAGCTGTTGTTTGTAAGACAGTTCAGATATCCGTATCACGAGGTTTGTCTGGAGCTCCCGGCCGGGAAGCTTGAAAAGGGCGAGGATCCCGCTGATGCGATCCGGCGGGAGTTGAAGGAAGAAACGGGATGTACCGGAAAAAACTGGCAATTTCTCGGAAATCTGTATCCTTCACCCGGCTATTGCGGCGAGATCATACGGTTGTGGTGCTGTGAAGTCGATAAAGAATCCGGTGAACAGGATCTCGATGAGGATGAATTTGTGGAATGTGAGCGGATTCCCATAGAAAAAGCGGTTGAGATGGTAATGAACAGCGAGATACCCGACGCCAAGACGCAGGTACTGATCCTAAAGACCGCAAGACTTTTCGGAACTTACAATTCCTGACTGATCATAATGGGGTAAATCGTCAGGATCCTGTCTTTTGACAGACGGCATTTGCAGAATGGGGATGACAATGAGCAGAAAAAACAATAATTACGACATAATCGTTAATGTAAACAAGAAGGATAAAAGAAACGGAGAACCGCATCTTATCTTTTATTTCCTTCTTTTGGTGCTGTATTGCACAGCCATCTTTTTCCTGACCAGAGTAAGCCGGATCGAGGGTGTTATCGTTCTTGCGGACAGAGCCATACCTTACCAGACTTTTACCGGTGTTTTTTCTTCATTAGCCAACATTTGTACCATTTTCCTCGTTGTATATTTCAGGAAGCTTGGCTTTATTACGGCTTTGGTATTGGCGTTAGCACAGTATCCGGTCATGATCGTTCAGTTTATTGTACAGAGTAATCCATCCGGTATTCCGGGAATGTTTTCGAACAGTTTTATCCTCTTTACTGTTTTCCTGCTAAATAACAGAAACAAGGCAATAGAAAAATATCAGAAGGTTGAAGTTGATAATCTGAAAACACAGCAGAAATTCGCACTGCATCTGTTTGAACAGACCGCTACAACTCTGGTCAACGCGATCGATGCAAAGGATACTTATTCTCACGGCCATTCCCTCAGAGTTGCCGAATATTCCGAAAGAATTGCAAGAGAGGCCGGAAAGAGCGAAGAAGACTGCCGCAAGATCTATTATGCCGCAC
>JAGCZE010000464.1 GCA_017960415.1 Lachnospiraceae bacterium | reverse complement strand
TCGGGAGCATCGTTTGCGGCAAGCAGGTTGTTGATCTGCTCAACCTCTGTCCAACGGGGAACAGCAACGAACTCAACCTCAACATTGTACTTCTCAAGCATACCTTTCTTGATATAGTCGGTATACATATTGTCATTTGCAGGGGTGCCGCCGTCACGGTCATAAACCTCAACGGTAATGTGCTTCTTCTCAGGGAACTTACCGTTAACAAGCTGACCGCCTGTAAGATCGCTGATAGCGTCCTTATCTTCGATCTTCTCAACGGGAGCTTCGATAGCTTCGGGAGCCTTGGTGGCTGCAGGAGCCTTGGTAGCCGCAGGAGCTTCGGTAGCTTTGTTTTCGTTTTCTGCCGGCGTTTCATCCTTCGTGCAGGCGCTCAATGAAACAACCATGCACAGAACCAGTAATAAAGCAATAATTTTTTTCACTTTTCACCCTCCATTAAATTATATATTTTTTCTCCACGCCGCAGGCAATACCCGCAGCAAGTATCTATGAATGAACGGATCCAAGGGGATCACCGACGCACCCCTGGCATCGAATTTTCCCCGCTTCCGTTTATTCCGTGATCGGATCATTCCTTCACGGCTCCTAAAGTAACGCCGTGAATGAAATATTTCTGAAGGAAAGGATAAATGACAAGGATCGGCACGGTGGAGAACATAACAACCGCCGCTTTAAACGATTCCTTCATACCCGGAGTAGAGAAACCTTCCTGTGTTGCAAGATCCGTGGACTGAGCCTTCAGAATGTTATAAAGGAAATACTGCAGCGGATACAGGTCCTCTCTCTTATTATTGATGTACATCAACGCATCGGAATATCCGTTCCAGCGTCCTACCGCATAGAACAGGGCAAGCGTCGCAAATACGGGCTTGGAAAGAGGGACATATATCCTTAACAGGACCGTCAGGCAGCTGGCTCCGTCAATCTCTGCAGACTCCCTGAGCGAATCGGGGATGCCGTAGAAGAAGCTTCGCATGATGATCATGTTGAATACGCTCAGACACCCCGGAACGATCAGTACCAGCGGATTGTTTAACAGCCCGAGGCTCTTCATCAGCAGGTAGTTGGGGATCAGACCTGCGTTAAAGAACATCGTGATCGTAATAAGGACATTGATAAACCCGCGTCCCCGGAGCTTCTCATAAGTAAGCGGATACGCGCAGATCGTTGTCATGATCAGCGACAGCATCGTACAGATAACCGTAAGGAAAACAGTCCAGAAGAAAGACCTTACATATTTGGAATTTGAAAAAACATATTTATATGCGGTGAAATTTAATCCTTTGGGATATATTGTGATCTCGTTCTTTATCAGAGATTCTGTACTGCTCAGCGATCTGGCCGCCAGATTCAGCATCGGGATCAGACACACAATGACCACCAGAATACAGACAAACACGAAAACCCAATCTCCCGCTTTCGATTTAGCAGACTTTATCATATCTTTCTATCCTCTATATCCTTTTCTTCCTTATCAGAAATATTATCAGCAACATAATCAACTGCATTATCGGCAACATTGTCGGCAACAGCTGCCCGGTTTAATCACCGGTATCACCAAATGCCGCGTTCGCCGAGCTTTCTCGATATGAAGTTTGCCGTCATCAGGAAGAATACTCCTACAACCGACTGGAACAGTCCCACCGCAGTGGTAAGCGAATACTGGGCCGCAAGCACACCCTTTTTGTATACATAGGTCGATATAACCTCAGCCGAATTGAGTACAAGGGAATTCTGCATCGCAAATGGTCTGTCGAAGCCGCCTCCGAGAATATTGCCGAGATTCATGATCAGAAGGACCACGATCGGAGCTCTTATTCCGGGCAGGGTTATGTGCCACATCTTCTTGAAACGACCGGCGCCGTCAACCGAAGCAGCTTCATACAGCTCGGGGTTGATACCGGCGATGGCTGCCAGGTATACGATCGATCCCCATCCGAAGTTCTGCCAGATCCCAAGGAAAATGTAGGTCGCAACCCACCATTTATCCTCTCCGAGGAACGGGATATTGGTGCCGCCGATCTTGGTGATCAGCATGTTCAGCAGACCGCTGTCTGTAGCAAATATTCTGAGTGATAAGCTGTAGATGATGACCCACGAAAGGAAGTGTGGCATATACGCAACCGTCTGAACGAATTTCTTATATCTGGTAAATACGAGCTCATTCAGGATCAGCGCAAAAATGATGGGAGCCGGGAAACCGAATACCAGATCCAGCAGGTTCAGCGTTATGGTATTTCTCAGGGAACGCTTGAACTGATTGTCCTGAAATGCCTGCTTGAAGTAGAAGAAGATATCGGTTTCCTTCTGCTTGTTCATGGCCCAGGGCATCTCCCAGACTTTCTTGCCGATCATGAATTTCTTGAACGCCGTAAGGATATATTCCATCGGTCCGTATTTGAAAACCACGAAATATACGATCGGGATCAGCAGAAGCAGATACAGCTGCCAGTATTTTTTAAAGCTGGCGCGCCATGTGATCCCGGTCTTAACGCGGATCTTGTTCCCGTTTTCGTCTTCAAATGTCTTGTATTTTGCCATTTGTACGTACCCCTTAACAATAGAAACGAACAATACCGATTTTGATTATATATTTGGGTAAACTCTTATTCTATAAAGATGTTGCCTTTTGTCCCGCACATATTGCCTTATTATATTAAATTAATGGTTAAATTTATTTTAAAAATTAAACCTATGTGCTCATTTTTTAGATATGTTCCACAAATTTCAGATACATTTTTCACGGTTCAAAAAAACCTGTACGGCTGTATTCCGTATCTTTTCGAATGGAATAGCAACATATATTTCCGATTGTTCGGGCAAAACTCTGTTTTACAATCAAATAAACATATGTTAAAATGATTGCGCAATATTTACGAAGTAATATAAGCGTATACACTTCGGGATCATAAAGGAGACCTATGCAGAAGAATACTTTTAACAAGATCTTTCACAGAGTTGTTGAGGGCGAACATGAGCAGGTGGATTTTGTGCGCGGTTCAAACGTTCGCCTATGGCGCAATGATGTCGACATGGCCTTCGATTACCACTGGCACTCGGCCATAGAGATCATAACCCCTATTGAAAGCGATTTCACAGTTGCCACCTATGAGCATACATATGTCTTAAATCCCGGTGAGATACTGGTCATGCCCCCCGGAGAGCTTCATGAGATAAGGCGTCCGAAGTCCGGAAGCCGGTATATCTGTCTGTTTGATATGGGATGCGTATCGGGGATCAAGAGTTTTTCCGCGATCCTGCCGTTCTTTTCGACTCCGATCCTGCTCACCGGAGAAAATGCTCCGGATATTATCGACAAATGCCTGCATATCATTGACGAAATGGCCGAGATCTATTTTGCCGAGCTTCCGATGTGGGAGCTGCTGATGTATGCCAAGATCCTGGAATTTTTCGCCATTGTCGGAGCCAACCGTTTTGATACCATTATCACGATGCCCGAGAAGGCAGGAATCAAGAAGCGTGAATATATAGACAAGTTTAATGCGCTGTTCTCATATATCGACAAACATTATACCGACGACATCAGTCTGGACTTTGTAGCGGAAATGACCGGATACTCCAAGTTCTATTTTACAAGGCTTTTCAAAAAATACGCCGGCACCACTTTCTTCGAATATCTGTGTTACAAGAGGATCCGGGCAGCCGAAGAGCTTCTGATGAATCCTTCCCTCAGTATAACCGATGTTGCGATCATGAGCGGATTTCCCAGCATTTCAACATTCAACCGGCTGTTTAAGCAGAGAAAGAACTGCACTCCGACAGAGTACCGCGAGCTGATGGAGAAAAACACATTCAAGCTCGTACTTCCCGAAGATATGAAAGAATCACAGCAGAGTTAATAAAAAATTTACAATTACGATTTCTTATGCTAGAATAACCATATATTCGTATGACCATAAAACTCCATTATTCTCCCGAATATGGAGTTTTAGTGCGTCATGAAAATGTATAGCACCAAAACAAGGAGTAGTCCGATAATCATGAAAAAAATCTTTAAATTCCCGGATGAGATGAATTCCTGTCTGGAGTTCCTGCAAACTACTTTTGACAATTTCAAGCTGAAAAAAATAGAGAAAAACCTTGCCCTGCTTATGGCCGAAGAGAGTCTCAGCAGCCTTGCAAGGCACTGCAGCGGTGATGATATAACAATAACGGTGAGCAAAAGCCTCGGAAGCATCAAGATCGATCTGACGACTGAAGGTACGAAATTCGACCCCTTTGAAGACCTGACCGATGCCAATGCCCTGCTCATGAAATCCTTCGCGCAGGACCTGAAATACACTCACACCCGCACCAAAAACCGCATCACGATAACAGCCTACAGGTCAAGGCATATCCTGATCTACCGTCTGGTAGCCGCGATCGTTTTGGGACTGCTTGTGTCATTTCTGATCAGGACCCTTTGTTCGGATGATATGCGCAATTATCTATCGGACAATGTTTTCGCGGTAATGAAGGATATCTACATGAATGCCCTTAATCTGCTGATAGCGCCGCTGATATTCTTCTCCATAGCTTCCTCGATCGCAGGTTTTAAGAATCTCAGCGAGATCGGGCGCATTGCCGCGAAGATCATGGGAATATACCTGATGACGACCGTTATCTGCATATCGATCGCATTTGCGATGACGTACCTTCTGCAGCCTTATGCCTCCGCAAGCATGGTCGCAAGCGCCGAGGACATGTCAGCATATACCACGACGCAGATAGATACCTCGGTCAAGGGCTTCCTGATGGGTATTGTGCCTTCGAATCTCTTCGAACCCTTTGTCAAATCGGATACCATCGGCATAATGTTCATTGCCTTCCTGCTAGGTATCGCAACGATCGTTTCGGGCGAAAAGGCTCGTCCCTTCACCAGCTTCCTTGACGCAGGAAATGCGATATTCCTGAAGATCACGGACGTTACCGTGCAGCTGATGCCCATCATGATCTTCTCCTATATCTGCGTGACCCTGATCCCCGCACAGGCCTCTTCACAGCTCAAGAGTGGGCTTTCCTCGATGCTGAAGGCCGCTGTGGCATTTATCATTACGGTCCTTTTGATGATCATTGTCTACAATCTGCTCCTTCTTATCATGGGAGGGCTGAACCCGATCAAGCTGATCAAGAAATACGCTCCCCACGCCCTGCGTGTCATCATAATGGGTTCCAGCAGCGCCGCGATTCCGATCAATATCCAGGTCTGCAAGGAGCTGGGCGTATCATCAAGTGTTTATTCATTGTCGATCCCTCTCGGCGCAACCATCAATATGGATGGTGTCAGCATGTATTTGGCGGTATTCGGACTCACATTCGCGAAGATATACGGCATAGATGTAACCCTGCCGGTACTGCTCTCGATCGCATTTACGATCATCATGCTCTCCGCAGGTGCGCCCACGATCTACGGCGTAAGCCTGATATGCCTGTCAGTCCTGCTCAAGTCCCTCGGCGTTCCGGTTGACGCAGCTATGGGAATGGCCGTCGGAATGGAAGTATTCGCAGGCATGTTCCGAACCATCAACAATTCCATCGGAGATATGGTCGGAACCCTGATCGTCGCAAATAAAGAAGGGCTGCTGGATCTTGAGCAATATAACAAGTAAAAAACGCTGTCACATTCCCGGGATGATCTCCCGGTGGTGTGACAGCTTTTTTTGTCTGTTTTTATTTATTTTTGCCTGTTGTTTGTTCCTGTTTATCTTCCTTTGATAACCCGGACATTTCCTCCTCCGGACCTTCCGATACATTTTTAGTCTTTCTGTACGGCAGGTATACATCATTGATCAGGTAGTCCGCGATAGCCACAAACGGTATCGCCAGAATAATTCCCAGAACCCCGAAGATCCTGCCTCCGACTATGATCGCGACCAGGATCCAGAGGCCCGATATACCGAAGGATTCGCCGAAAAGCTTCGGTTTCAGCACCCATCCGTCAAAGGTCTGTATACCCAGCGCGAATATCAGGAAAATAAGAGCATGCATGGGATTGACAAACAATAGGATCAAACCACCCACACCGGCACCTATCATCGGACCGAAAGTCGGGATCAGGTTTGTAACGCCTACGATCACCGAGATCAGACCGACATACTGCATTCTGCAAACTGCCATAATAATAGCGGTCAAAGTTCCGATGATAATGCTGTCTATGATAGAGAACATCATATATCTGGTCAGGATCGCATCGATCTTCTTCAGGTGCATGAGCAGATGTGAACTCTTTTCTTCATTCTTCTGGCAGGCCCTGAGCAGTCTGAGCAGAAAGTTTGATATCTTGTCCTTCTCGGCAAGGAAATAAACCGAGAACACAATACCGATCACCCATGCGCCGATATGGCCTCCGACGGTCGAAAGCCTGTCCATGATGGATCCGCCGTTATCAGAAATATAGCTGATCACGAATTCCATGATGCTTCCGGTCTTTATGTTGACTCCGTCATAATATTTCGACAGAGCAGAGCCGATGCCCCGTTCGCTGACCCATGCGGATAACGCCTCCATATAGCTGTCCTTGTTGTTGTACAGCGTCATTGCACTTTCGTAGAGCTGAGGGATCAGCATGATAAAGATCACGGTAATAAACGTATATATAACAATAATCGTAATGATCAGTGACAGCACTCTCCTGAGTGTCGCCGATTTCAGTTTTCTGAAGGGCTTATTTTCCAGCAGCCTCATAAGCGGATTCATAAGATATGCTATAATGGCGCCCGCTATAACAGGATAAACAAAATATGCAATGTTCCTGATGATAGTCCATACCACATCCAGATGCATCAGCAGAAAATAGAACAGAACACCGATACATATGGCTACAGCCAACGGATACCATTCCCTGTCACCGAATCTGTTTCTCTTCACGATCATTCCTCCATGTTATGATTAAGAACGCTCCATTCACTATACTCGCGTTTTCCTTTGTCGCCAACCTTGTAGGCCCTTACTCTGGCATACAGGTTCGTAACCTTCGATTTTCCGGCATTTACGAATACTTTGCCCTGGGTTTCGGTTGTTTCGATCTTTACCGAATCACTGAAATCCTCTTTTACTGCAGCTTCATACTCATAGCCGTCAATCCCGCCGACAGCCTGCCACCTGCTTCCGATCATCATCATTCCGGCCTTGTTCGGTTCATCATAATATGTCCATATCCGGATCCCGAGCTTTACCTGACTCAGACCCTTCGCAAATACAGGTATAGCCTGCCCGCTGCAAAATCCGATTTCATATCCCTCAGCATCACCCATGACGATGATCTCGGCTTCCTCGGGATCGCGCCCGAAATCACCGTTCAGACAGAATGCGCCATGACCGATCTTCGTGATCTGTTCGGGAATGACAAACTTCTTCATTTTGCAGTTATAGAACGCAGTGCTGCCTATTTCGGTCAGATTCGGCAGAGTCTCGAAACCGCTGTACTCATCAATATCAAATGAAATGCAGTAACTGAATGCCGAGTCGCCGATCTTCTTCAGGGATTTCGGTAATACCACGGTTTCAAGATTTCCGCAGTTTGTGCAGACAGCCTGAGGTATCTCTTCTATTCCTTCTTCAAATACTATCTTCTTTAAGCCCGAATATGCCGCTGCTTCTTCACCGAACTCCGTAACGGAAGCAGGAATAACAAGGCTTTCAAGTGCATTCTGGTCGTAAAATGCGTAGGACCCGATATAGGTAACCGAATCAGGAATGTTGATCGAAGTGATCCCGCCCGGAAGATCCGGATCATATACACGCGGTACCGCGAAATAATTAAATGAATTGTATCCCAATCCTTTTATCTGCGAATCAAGCTTAACATCGCCGCCTTCGCCGAAATATCTCAGGACCAGTCCGTCATTTGTGACCATGCATCCGTTGTCGAGGAGCTTTACAAGTCCTTTAAAACCGGTATTGAACCATTTGAGCGGTTCTTTCTTTGCTTCCTGGGTATAAGGATTGAAGCAGTATTTCGTAAGCAATTCAATATCACGCCCCGTCAGATCCGTACCTTTTGCGATCACCTGCAGATCCTGCTCGTCAAGGTTATAGCTTTCACCGTCATACATTTTCTCGACGATCTTGCATTTCCCCTTCGGCAGATAAAGCTTCTTCAGCTTTGCACAACAGAACTGTTCTTCCTCATCGGACAGATACCACCCGTAATGGAAAGCGCTGACATAGATCTTTTCGACGCCGTCGGGAACCCGGAAGGTTGTTCTCTCCGAAGGTATCCTGAGCAGCTCCTTCCCGTCCTTGCTGTATATTGCTCCGTTAACGCTCGAATAAAGCGGATCATCGTCGCTCACAACCAGATATTTGGCTGACAACGCCGCAACATTCTCAAGCTTCAGAGGTGTCGTAAATGTAACCTTCTTCGGCGCGTATCCGCTGAAAGCAGATGCGGATACGATCCTGAATTCCCACTCATCGGGCTCATGTTCCTCATAGAAGAACTCAAAATCACCGGGCATCGTGATCCATTTCAGACGCTTACAGCTGTGGAACGCGCATTGCCCGATCCGGCGTACCGACGCCGGAATCACCAGCTTCTTGATATTTGTATTTGCGAAGCTCTTCACACCGATGCTCAAAAGCCCGTCGGGCAGCGAAAGAGTCTTTAATTTCGTACATCCGAGGAATGCGTAATCGCATACAGACGTTACGCCCTCCTTCACTACTACCTTTTTGATCTTTTTATCATCACAAAACTGCATATTCGCAGGCATATCACCGGTTCCGGATATGGTCAGAACACCTGATTTACTGTTAAAGCTGTATGTAACGCCGGATTGGCCGGTCACGTTCTCATCGGATTTTGTCCCGGCCGATATTGTTTGCGTTCCTCCAAGGAGCCCGCAAGCCGCCAGACACAGTATAAATATGCACAGAAAAATTGTTATCTTCCTTAACATTTTCATACACCTCCCACTGTTGTTTATAAAAATGATATGTGATATTTTATCAGCAGAAATGTGTCAGTTTTTATTCTAATCCTTTTTATTCTTTTCCATAATTATTATCTGTCAGATCATCTTTTTTCTCAAATGTCTCCGGCAGGATGCCCGGAGATCACATGGAAAGTTCATTTTGTGCATATGTTTTTCGTGTGGAAAATGCTTTATCCGTCTTTCCTTCGAAATCTCCCGGTACATGCATAATATATCACATATATAACCATCTCCACGGCAAAGAATAACGCAATATTCAGGAACGGCATGATATACGGCGAAATGCTCCGGTCGATCATCCCAAAAGGATCTTCCACCACAAAGGACCAGTTGTGAAAGTGGGAATAGCTCCCCGCAGTCCCGTTATACAGTGTATTTCCGATGAGTGCCCACAGCGTCATTCCTGCCAGTACGACCAGGTTGCGCCACCAGGTTTTAAAGGAAAGCCCTTCTTCGTCATAGATAATGGCAATAAGCCCAAAAACAGCCATCATTCCGTGAAATGCCAGCGTCTGTACCACCCTGTAGCAGAGCGGATCGACCGCATACCACATAACACCCGCAGGATATATCAGATAAACCAGATTGGATACGAATCCGAGCAAAGCCAGATGTATACGGTATTTCTTCAAAAATTCCAGCCTGTGGCTCAAAAAACACATCACACACATTGTCGTACAGATATGGAAAGGCAGCTTCTCGATGACAATCATCTCATATGCAAAGGGCATCATAAAGAAGTCAAGAATATACAGTCCAAAAGCAATATCGATCAGGACATCCACTGTCTTTTCCTTTACTGCCCTGCTCTTCTTATGCGTCGCCGCAAAAATAACCGCAAAAATAACGGCAAACATAATAATGTAACCAATGTGCCAACTCCCGAAACAGATAAATGTTACATCCGCCTTTCTGTCGCACAGCAGATCGTGTATTCTTTCATACATTGACCAGCAATCTCCTTATTCTTCCTTACCGGGGAACTGTCACCAAAAAGTACCGTAAGCCGTTTTAGTGTGAAAGTCCCCCGGCAGATTATTAAATTTCAACTCTATTATACCACATAAGCAAGGGAATAACCCATTTTCATTCGGGTCTTTTTTATTGCTACGGACTGTAAAATCTGTTATAGTCTTCCTTTAGGGGGATCGATCATGAAAAACAAAACAAATATTTTTTCCATACTTATCATACTATGGCTGTGTCTGATATTCGGACACAGTTTTATGCCCGCCAGTGTTTCGTCCAGCGAGAGCGGCTTTGTTACGGACATTATCCTGAAAATAATACCTTCTCTCGAAAATGCCGAAAATGTCGGACATCTGGTAAGGAAAGCCGCACATTTTACGGAATTCTTTATACTTGCCGCTCTCTTATCATTAAGACTTTGCGGTCTGTTCAACAGCTTTATCAAACGTTTTGCGGTTGTGGCGGCGTCCGGACTTTTTGCGGCATTTATCGACGAAACTATCCAGATATTTGTTGAAGGACGCGGCAGTTCCGTTGCCGATATGTGGGTCGATTTTGCGGGTGTAGTAACAGGTTGCCTTATCACTCTCGGGGTGGTCGGTCTTGTAAGCAAAAGATCCTGCCGGAAGCCCGGTACCGGCCGATAGCACAATTTTTTGTGATCCCTGTCGCATAAAACAGCCGTTTCAATTATTACCGGAGGTTAAAAATATAAAGTGATATTATCATACATTTACATCATACTCGGTATCCTGTTCATCATCTACACCATTGCTTTAGGACTCGGTGCACACGGATCGATGTTTTTTCTGATCTGGGCTGTTGCCGGTGTTCTGTGCATAACCGTCGGAATCTTAAGGCTCTGCGGTTTCAGCTTACCGAAGATTCCGCTTCTGATCATCAGGATCACGGTGTTCGCCCTGCTGGTCCTGTTCATAGTAGTCGAAGCCCTTATCCTCTCTTACTTCGGAAATGATACCGATGAAACGGTTGATTACCTGATCGTAGCCGGAGCACAGGTATACACCGACTCTCCGAGTCCCGTGCTGAAATTCAGGCTCGATAAGGCCGTGGAGTATCTTGAGGCACACCCCTCTGTCAAATGTATCGTTACGGGCGGGCAAGGGGCTAACGAGCCTCGTCCCGAAGCCGATGTAATGGCCGAGTATCTCGTACGCAACGGCATTTCTGCGGAGCGCATCATAAAAGAGGATAAGTCCGTAAACACCACCGGAAACATGAAAAACGCCGCCGGATTATTTGACGCATCAAACAATTCGGCAGCGGTGCTGACCAATAATTTTCATCTGTTCCGCAGCATACATATAGCGAAAAAGCAGGGAATCCGTAATGTCCGCGGTATTGCGGCGGATTCTACGCTACTGTTCCTTCCAAACAACCTGCTGCGGGAATTCTGCGGTGTATGCAAGGATTTCCTGTTCGGGAATATGTAATAAACCCTTGCGGAATACTTTATTTTCCTTTCACTTTAACCTTGCTGTTCAGGCCTGCCGCCTGGAAGAGCTTCTTGTAAGCCTTCAGTTTTTTCTTGGGAACCGTGATCACGCAGGATGAAGGAACCTTGTCAAATGCACCCTTTCCGACGCTTTCGTTCTCCAGAAGTTTTGTTTTGATATTGATCGATTTCAGCTTATCACAGTACTGAAAAGCACTCTCGTCAAGATATTCCACATTCTTGCCTACAGTGACCGATTCCACCGAAGTACCGCAGTAATTTACCATTGTAACCTTGTAGGTACGTCCCTGATACTTGATCGTATCGGGAATCGTAAGGCTCTTTTCATTCTCATTGCCGTGCTCGAAGCAGACGGTTCCGCCCTTCAAATCAGCGGTCGTGACCGAATAATACATATTTCCGAGAATGATCTGGTCGCCGATATCCAATGGACGCTCTGACACGGATGAATCCGCCGTGCCCTTTCCCTTTGACAGAGAAACCTTGATATAGTTGTTGGGATCAGACCCCGATTTTATGTTCTTATAAGCGGCATTTACATAATCCGAAGCGGATTTGGCGGTCGTAAATTCTACAGTTTTGTCAGAGAAACCGCTCACCTTCACAGTCAGTTTCACCTTGGAATCCACAGGCAAAAATACCGTTTCATGCTGTTCCGAACCCACATATACGGACCCGTCCACAAGTACGGTCTTGCCTGAAGCCACATAGCATTTATACTCCTCATAATATTCGGGACCGCGCAGATCGATCATGTATCCCAGCAGCTCCCTGCCCTTTCCGGTCCACTTCTTCCCCGAAAAACCGTTATCGAGCGCATATGCCTTCTGCTCTTTGTACATACAAGCAGTCGTATAACCGATGCTGCCGTTATTGGTAACCTTTGAATTGTTGATCAGCCTGCCTCCGATAAGCAGAGACGGTTCAGCCGATTTGTCATCCTTTTCCTTGATCGTTACATTACCGTCATTGATCAGATATGCATTCCTTCCGATCACCAGTCCGCAGCCGTTGTCGGTAACT
>JAGCZE010000463.1 GCA_017960415.1 Lachnospiraceae bacterium | reverse complement strand
TCGGTACGGGCATCGTGGTTGCCGGTATCCTCAAGATATCCGGTATCGTCGGGAGCGGGGTGGTAGATCCTTTCCTCCTCGCTTCCGTAAAAGAAAGTGTTAAAAATACTGTTTATCCTTTCATTGACTTCATCCTGACTCTTTCCGATCAGTTCAAAGTAGTTTCTGTAGTTGATGGTATCGGCAGACATGGGAACCTCCTATAAATTAATATTTATACATAACACTGTTTATCAGCTGAATAATAAAAAGTAACGCCATCTGATTATATTTTATCGAAACGTGTGAAATCTTCACAATAATTGCGAAGTGTGATGCAAAAAAAGTCAAAAAAAGTATATTGTGTTTTGACACAAACGAAACAATATGCTAATATAGATTTTCAGTGCATTGATAATGCGTTATGATTTATTTACAGGGGGTCAGATTACCTATGAATGCTAAGACAAAAGGGCTATTGAAACTTTTGGCAGCAGTTGTCGTGATCGGTCTGGTTCTGTTTGTTGCGATCGTCGGAATAGGTTCCGATAAAAAATTGAGCGCTTCCAACATCAGACTTGGTCTGGACCTTGCCGGAGGTGTCAGCATTACTTATGAAACGGTGGATGAGGATCCTTCATCATCGGCACTTGATGATACCGTTTACAAGATGCAGAAGCGTGCTGAGAGTTTCAGTACCGAAGCTCAGGTTTATCCTGAGGGATCCAACAGGATCACAGTTTCCATTCCCGATGTTACCGATGCCGACGAGGTTCTTGCAAGTCTCGGCAGCGCCGGAAATATCTACTTTATTTATGGTATGAGCAGTAACGGTATCCAGAATATCGAGACTTCTTACAATACCGAAACAGGCGATTATGAATCAACGCTGCTGCGTTCGATGGAAGAAATAATCGCTGACGGTGATGTTGTTCTTGACGGATCGGATATTACGGATGCCCAGGCGAATGTTTATCAGGACAATCTCAAAGGAACAGAGTACATCGTAGTCCTGAATCTCAATGAGAACGGACGTCAGAAATTCGCCAATGCTACTTCTTACAGCTACGGTTATTACAACTCGACAAGTACTGAAGACCAGTACAAGAATATTATTGCTATTGTCTATGACAATGAAGTCGTAAGTGCTCCTCATGTTGCCAGCGTTATCAGCGAAGGTACCGCAACAATCTCGGGACAGCATACTTTCGACGAGGCTAAGATCCTTGCTTCTACCATCAGGATCGGTGCTCTTCCTCTTGAACTGTCGGTATTAAGATATTATGTTGAGGGAGCACAGCTTGGGGCTGATGCACTGAACAAGAGCGTTATCGCCGGTATCATCGGTTTTGCCCTGATCATTGTATTTATGATCTTCTTATACAGGATCGCGGGAACCGCTGCTTCTCTGGCACTTGCATTTTATGTAGGACTGATGGTCATCTGTCTGAACCTTTTCTCGGTTACCCTTACCCTTCCGGGTATTGCCGGTATTATCCTTTCGATAGGTATGGCAGTTGACGCAAATGTCATCATATTCACACGTATTCAGGAAGAACTTTCCACCGGAAAGACCGTAAGATCTTCGATCAAGCTTGGTTTCTCCAAGGCATTGTCTGCGATCATCGATGGTAATGTTACAACTATCATTGCAGCAATCGTGCTTTATTTCCTTGGCTCGGGTACAGTAAAGGGCTTCGCTCAGACACTTGCCATCGGTATCATTCTTTCAATGATCACCGCATTGTTCGTAACCAAGTATCTTCTCGGCGCTTTCTTTGATCTCGGAGCTGATAAGCCTGTACTGTACGGCAAGAAGAGAGAAGTTAAGACACTTCACATTGCCGATAATTTCAAGAGATTCCTGATGATCTCGGGCGGTGTCATTGCAGTCGGCATCGTTGCTATCATCATCAACTTTGCTACTATCGGAACACCTTTCAGCTACGGTCTTGATTTCTCGGGAGGAACAGTTACGGCATTTACACTTGACGGCGAGATCCCTTCGGGAATCCAGAGTGAGGTTGAAGCTCTTGCGCTTCAGAGCACAGGAGCCAATGCTGAGGTTTCGATCGTTTCGGCTGAGAACTCCGTAAGGATCAGAACAAAAGAGCTTTCGACAGATACACGTGCACAGCTGATCGATGCTATCACAGAGAAGTATAACGTAGGCAACGACAGGATCACCACCGAGTCTGTAGGTTCAACTGTAAGTTCCGAAATGAAGAGAGATGCCCTTGTTGCGGTTATCGTAGCTACACTCGGCATGCTGCTCTACATCTGGATCCGCTTTAAGAACATCCACTTTGCCACAAGTGCTGTTTCCGCACTTATCCATGATGTACTGGTTGTTCTTTCGGTATATGCTGTGGCGAGAGTATTCATCAGCGTAGGTAATACATTTATCGCATGTATGCTGACGATCGTAGGTTATTCGATCAACGCTACGATCATCATCTTCGACAGGATCAGGGAGAACCTTGAGCTTCGCAGAAGTCAGAATTCAACACTTGAGATCGTAAATATGAGTATTACCCAGACATTTACGAGAAGTATCAATACATCACTCACCACTTTGATCATGGTAGTCCTTTTGGCGATACTCGGCGTTCGTTCGGTTCGCGAATTTGCGATCCCGCTTATTGCAGGTATCGTATGCGGAACATTCTCATCTGTCTGCCTCGCAGGCGGTATGTGGTATTTCCTCCAGGACAAATTTAAAGTTAAGGAATGATAAGGTAAATAAATAAAATGGAAAGATGGGCGATATGCAACAAAAAAGGAGATTTTGAGGGCATTTCCGCACGATTCGGTATTTCACAGGTCAGTGCCAGACTTCTGGTCAATCGTGATCTGTGTTCCGATGAGCAGATACGGGAATTCTTCAAGCCTGATATCTCCATGCTGCATTCGCCCTATTTTCTTAAGGATATTGACAGGGCTGCTGCTGTACTCAAGGAGAAGATTGAATCGAAGGCTGCGATCAGGATAGTCGGAGATTATGATGTGGACGGTATTATGGCTACATACATCCTGACTGATGCGATATATACCTGCGGCGGCAATGTTGACTGGTACATTCCCCACCGGATCAGGGACGGTTACGGCATCAATGCGGATATTATCGATACAGCAGCAGAAGACGGTATTGACACCATTGTTACCTGTGATAACGGGATCGCAGCGGTTGATGCTGCGGCAGAAGCCAGGAAAAAAGAGATCATGATGATAGTTACCGATCATCACGAATTACAGGATACTTTGCCCGATTGTGATATTATCGTTGACCCGAAACGCGCGGATGACGAATATCCGTGTAAAGAAATATGCGGCGCGGTGGTTGCCGCGAAGCTGGCCAGAGCATTATTTGAAACTACCGGGATCGAATATGATCCCGAGAGATATCTGGAATTCATGGGAATGGCCACTATCTGCGATGTGGTTTCCCTAAAAGGCGAGAACAGGACCATAGCCAAACTCGGTATAAAAAAGCTGAGCAACACTTCAAACTACGGACTGTCCGCGCTGATCAGGGAAAAAGGCATAGATACCGATTCCCTCGGCGAGTATCATGTGGGATATGTCCTAGGGCCCTGCTTTAATGCCACCGGACGTATAGATGATGCCGGTGTTGCCCTGAAAATGCTCATGGAAAAGGATGAGCAGGAAGCTGCAAAACTTGCGAGAGAGTGCGTTGAGCTAAACGAAGAGAGAAAAGAGATGACGGCTCAACAGGAAAAGAAAGCCATTGAAAAGGTAGATTCGCTTCCCGAGCTTCCGAAAGTGATCGTAATTGAACTTGAAGACTGTCATGAGAGCATCCTGGGGATCATCGCCGGAAGGCTGAAAGAGTATTATTCGAGACCGGCTATAGTAGCGACTTCGAATTTCGAGGGCTATAAAGCCTCGGCCCGTTCGATCGAGAATTACAATATTTTCGAGGAACTGAAAAAATGCTCGGATCTTCTGGTCAAATTCGGCGGACACCCTATGGCTGCGGGCCTTACCATAAAAGAAGGCTGCTTTGATGAGTTCGCGAAGCGCCTCAATGATAATTGCCTGCTGGAAGAAAGCGATATGTGCAAGAAGGTGCTTCTCGATGCGGAAGTAAACTTTAATGCATTTGATGAGAAGACATTCAATGAACTGGCTCTTTTTTCACCCTTCGGTCCGGGCAATCCGTCCGCGCTGTTCGGCGAAAGAAATCTGAAGGTCAGGAGTTTGTCGTATATCGGGAAAGACAACAGCTTCCTGAAATTTGTTTTCGTTAATTCCTACGGGCTCGAAATTACCGCTACAATGTTTTCAAATTCCGCTTCGGTTATCGGCGGGTTGGAAGAGAAATACGGAAAAGAGCAGGTTCAGCGTGCGTTTAAGGGATATGATAATGATATCACCGTCACTGCCGCGTATGTTCCGAAGATCAATACGTTCCGCGATATGAAAGAAATACAGATGAATATCAAATATCTGAGGATATGAAAATGGGGCTGTCTAGACAGCCCCATTAATTATTTCAGGCGGTTACCGCTTTATTGCTTTTTTTGGCTAAAATAAACAGCAAGGCCGAGACGAGCAATGCACATGCACTTACGATTATCACCGGCATCCAGTTGACGTTTGAGAGACCGGTAATATCGAACTTGCCGCTTTCTTCGTTCTGAAGTCTTGAAAATACCATGACTGTATCGAAGATTATGGCGCCGGCGATTATGATACCGGCAACCCATTTGATTACGGGCATTTTCTGCTCATTCTTTGCCGAATAGTATCTTAACGAATCACTTCCGAAATCAAGTACAGAACCGATATAATAAGCTACGAGCATCGTTACGATGGTCTCGGGTATCATATATGTGGCATTGTAGCTGAGTGAATATGCAAGTGCGGCACTGTCGGGGATCGATAATCCGGCCCAGACTGTTGCACCGGTGATCACATGGCATATGAAACGAAGAACACATATGAGCAGCGAGCCGAAAAGAAGGGCGGTGGGCTGCTTCATGGATTTTCTGAAAAGACCGCCGAGTCCCGCTACCATAAATGCTACGATATAGTCGAGCAGTATTATTGCGACTCCCGCCTGCCAGCTTGTGGCATATGAGAGCGTATTTATTCCCAGAAGCTGCTGGATGACACCGAAAACAAGACCTGTTAAAAGGCCCCATCTGATACCGTGGCGATATGAAATTATGACTATCGGGAGCATTGATGCGATGGTGACC
>JAGCZE010000462.1 GCA_017960415.1 Lachnospiraceae bacterium | reverse complement strand
TCCGGAGGAATATATTCTCCGAAATCGAGCTTCGAGAGGGTTTCCGCAAGTTTTGCATCCTTATGTACAGGAACATCCGCATCTTTGGCGGCTTCTATGATCTTTTCGGCTAAGTGTCCTTTTCCGGTAGCAAGGATCTTCGGTGCCTCATCTCCCGGTTCAAAGCCGAGAGCGACCGCGGTCTTCTGTTTTTCTTTATTATACAGATCTGCCATAAGCGCCCTCTCTTTCTGAAATCATTTATTCCACCATGAATTGATAAACCTTTTATAAGATCATTTATTCCGCAACAGATCGAAAAATCTCTTATAAGTTCATTCATTCCACCAGGGATCGAAAAATCTCTTATGACCGTTATGCTTTACCGAAGCAGCAGTATCATCAGTGTTTCCGGCCTGTCTTATCTTCTTGTTTGTCAGCTTTTTAAGTGCTTTCTTAAATACTGTTTCGGAGTCTCTCTTTAAATATTTCGGTGTTTTTACAACTTTTCGTCCGACATATCTTCTGACACGTTTTTTCTCGGGGATCACAACCTCGGTCACTTCGGTCACTTCACGGCCTTTTTTCCTGACAACGCGCTGTTTGTCTTCATCTAACATATAGTCTACAGCGTACGGATCGTAATACTTCCTTACCCTCTTTTCAACATGTTCGGGAATTGTTTCGTATACGTATTCATACATTATCACGTCCTGATTTTCATTGTAGGTCGTGGAATGTGTCAGGATCTGTTTTCTGCGTTTTTTCAGTATCTTTCTGTCTCTGTGACGTCTCATGCGGGATTTGGCCTTATCCTTATTTCTGTCATATTCGGCCGAATTGAAATTCTTATTGTAGTCTGCCATACAACCCTCCTTCGATCATCAAAAACATAATATTCAAAAATAATACACCAAAAACATACATTTCAAAAATATAAATTTATAAAGCTAACCCAGCGTCTCAAACATAATTATGAATAAAGCTTGCGCGGTGAACCGGTGTCGGTCCGTACTCTTTTAATGCCCTGATATGTTCGGCTGTACCGTATCCCTTATTCTTCGCAAATCCGTATCCGGGATACTCCTTATCAAGCTCAGTCATGTATCTGTCACGGGTTACCTTGGCGATAATGCTTGCGGCCGCAATTGAAACGCTCTTCGCATCGCCCTTGATGATCTTTACCTGTTCTATATCTATTTTCGGTATAATGACCGCATCATTTAACAGCAGATCGGGCTTAACCTTAAGATTCTTTACAGCATCCTGCATGGCCTCAAAGGTAGCCTGGAGGATATTGATCTCGTCGATCCTTTTATTGTCGCGGAACCCGATGCCTACGGCAACAGCCTTTTCCATGATCACATCATAGAGTTCCTCACGTTTTTTCTCACTGAGCTTCTTTGAATCATTCAGATAGAGAATCTCTTCATCCCTCGGGAGAATGACCGCAGCGGCATATACCGGGCCCGCAAAGGGTCCTCGCCCCACCTCATCGATGCCTGCAATGAACTGATGGCTCTTCTCGTATCTGTGTTCATATTCCTTCATGGCTTCGGTTCGCGCCCGCTCAGCCTCAAGTCGTTCTTCTTTTGTCATGCGATTTTCCTGTATTTTTCAGATATTCTTAAACCTTATATTTTTCACCATAGCTAAAGCATTTAAGATGTTTTTTCATGTATTTTGATATTTTCTTCGGCAATACGTTTTATCTCAGCCTCACTTTCAAGGAATACCTGTGCAATATTCGGATCAAAATGAGTACCCATGCCTTTTCTGACAATATCCATAGCCTCATCAACCGTAAATGCGTTCTTATAGCTTCTCTTTGATATCAGTGCGTCAAATACATCGGCAATAGCCATGATCCTGGCCGAAAGAGGTATATCCTCTCCCTTTAATCCATAAGGATAACCCGAACCGTCCCACTTCTCATGATGATAAGTAGCAAGATTCTTTGCCTCACGTAAGTATCGCGTATCGCTTACGAGATCCATCGCCTTGTTTATGATATCATTACCGGCGATCGTATGCATTTTCATCTTCTCGAATTCTTCATCGGTCAGCTTGCCGGGCTTGTTCAGGATCGTATCAGAAACCTTGATCTTGCCGATATCATGCAGAGGTGCGGAATTGGCCACATCCTCGATATATTCATCATTTATCAGGTCGGGATACATGCCTTTTTCCTGCATTTTCGAAAGGATCATCCTGACATAGGCAGCAGTCTTTCTGACATGATCGCCGGTATTCTGGTCTCTGCTCTCCACAAGGTCCGCAAGAACATATATGAGTCCGTTCTGAATGCGTGCAAGATCCTCGCCTTTGACCTTCACGTCCTTCATATATCCGACAGTGTGGGCAATGGTCTCGGAAAGCGAATCATACAGGCTTTCGATCTCGTCCGTTGTCGTGATCTTCAGATTGGTCAGGCGCTCGACGCTGTTCTCGAGAGATTCTTCGTTATCGTAAGTAAAATGCCTCGCAGATATGGTCATCGAATTCATCGGGAACAGGATATTGTAATCAGCAAGCCATATGCACAGCACCAGGATCATGATGAAGAATCCGAAGAAAAGTGAGACTGTTTTGGTAATAAAGCTGATCTCATTGAGTTTTATGCTGCTCATGATCTGCTTTTCGGCATCAGCCTCATTAATCGCGGTTTGAGAAGGATCCTCAGAATTCGCACTTTCAAGTATCAGTTCTTTTTTGGCTGTCTCAGCATACTGATTTACGGCAAAATCATGATAGAGCACATAACTGATCGTAGTCGTAACCACTGCGATAAAAATCATGACAATACTGATAATGATAAGTATCTTCGATCTTAAGGAAACCGATTTTGTTATGTTTTTCTTGGCTTCTTCGCTCTCTTCCTTTGTCATCGGAGTCTGGCGCCAGAACGTAAAAACCATGTTTTTCTTCAGCTGTTCGGGCAATACTTTTATTATCAGATAAACAAGTATTACGGTAATGGTCTTATCGATAATGTCTATTGCAAAATCAGATAAAAGCTGAGCCCAGAATACATTGAATACGCCCTTTTCCAGCAAAGTTTTCGCAAACGGAGCCGAAATACCCTCACCCAGTCCGAAACCGTAGATCAGGTAAGTAAGTACCGAACCAAGCGCACCGCCGATCAAGGCAAATAAAGGTATGGTATAAACAGTTTTACGGAACTTATCAAAATATCCTTTTTCTGCAAGATATGCGCACAGAGCAGCCATCATCGCGTTTAATACGGCATAATATGCATTCTCGGGTGCTCCGTACATATTGATGATGTTGGTCAGATAGCCGACTGTGATACCGGGCAGATAACCTCCCACGGCTGCGGCAACCAGCGTCCCCACACTGTCAATGAACAACGGAAGTCCGAGTGCTCCGACAATTCTGTTTAGCACTATGTTCAACAATACCAAAGCACCGTAGAACAAGGCATATCTTAATAATTTATGTGCACGATTTTCCAATTTACAAGCCTCCGATGTTACAGACAAAAAACTATTCCAAAGTCAGCCGTCCGAGCTTCCCGGTCCTGAAGTCGTCGATGATCAGCTTTGCAGCTTTTTCGGTATCAGGTTCGGCTCCTTTTTTAATACATGAGCGTTTGATCGCGATCTGCCGTATGATCTCATTATCGTCTTCATTGTCTTCAAGACCTTCGATACCGTATCTGGCAGCAACGACCCCGGGATAACGTTTTTTCAGTATTCCTATGAGTTCATATGCAAGCTCTTCGGGATAAAGTATTTCATCGTTAATCGAACCGATGAAGGCATTCCTCAGTCCCATCTTCCTGTCTTCGAACTTGGGCCAGAGAATGCCGGGAGTATCAAGCAGCTCGACTTCCTTGTTCAGTCGGATCCATTGTTTTCCCTTTGTGACGCCGGGCTTATTGCCGGTCTTGACACAGACCTTACCCGCAAGCGCGTTGATAAAAGTGGATTTACCACTGTTGGGAACTCCTGCGATCATACATCTGATAGGTCTGTTCTTAATACCCTTTTTCAGGTCTTTTTCAATCTTGGCAGCACAGGCCTTCCTGATCAGCTCGGTCACATTCCTGATACCTTCGGCATTTTTGGAATTGACCGCACATACCTGAAAACCCTTTTCTTCAAAGTATTTTTTCCACTCGTCCGTGGCATTTTGATCAGCAAGATCGGCTTTATTCAGGATGATCACACGGCTCTTTCCTTTTGCCATCGCATCGATATCGGGATTCTTGGTGCTCAACGGGATCCTCGCGTCAATTATCTCAATGACACAGTCGATCAGCTTCAGATCTTCCTGCATCTGGCGCCTGGCTTTGGCCATATGCCCGGGATACCAGTTGATATTCGTACCGGTTTGGATATCATTATCATTCATAATTCTGTTCCTTATCGATCAAACATAAACTATATCGTTTCATCATGAGACGAATACTTTATTTCAGTCAGTATCTTCACCGGATGAGCTGTCCGTCTCTTTCCTGTTGAGGCTGTTGATAAAACCGAATTTATTGAGTCTGAGCCAGGCTTTTCCGATTATCTGCTCTTCCACAATATTTCCGATGTTCGCAAATCTACTGTCTTCCGAATCGTTTCGGTTATCACCCAGCACGAAGTACTCGTCCTCATCCAGATATATCCCTTCGGCAGCAAGGCCTTCTATGAAAAGTTCATCAACATTTATCGGTTCTTCAAGCTTCTCGTCATTGATATAAACATATCCATCCTTAATCATGACTTTTTCACCCGGAAGCCCGATAACGCGCCTGATACTGTAAAAACTGTGCTCGCGTCCGCTGATCTCAAATACTATAACATCAAATCTGTCCGGCCCGTGTCGCAAATAAGCCATTTTATTTATCAGAACGGTGTCCTGGTCATTCAATGTGCTCATCATCGAATCCCCAACCATATTGGTCTTCTCAAGAGCATATCTTGTGATCACCCAGGCCAGGGCCACGGCTGCGGCTATCGCCAATATCATGACCAGCAGGTTGATAAAGAATCTCCTGATCTTTTCATTCCGTTCAGCCCGTTCGAAATCATAATCAAATTCCATTAAAAACTAGTCTCCGAAAATCCGTAATATTACATAATACAACACTTTATTATAGTTTATTT
>JAGCZE010000461.1 GCA_017960415.1 Lachnospiraceae bacterium | reverse complement strand
TCTGGGCAAACAGAACGCTTATGGCATCCTTCTCCTTCAGCGCCGGGATCGTTTCGTTCAGATCGGTAATAAGACGCTGATATCCTTCACCGCCGTACATATTCTCATATATGGTCTTGATAAGATCCGAACCGATTATCTCAAGAGGCTCGTCATCATCATCCGGAAGATCGTCATCGGAATTTTCTCCGTCATTGTAAGACGAATCGTTATCTTGTACATTGTCATTCCCGTTTCCGGAACTTTTTCCTGACTTCCCATATGTTTTATCGGAACCGTCAGCCCCGCCGGATGATCCCTCAGAACCTGCAGCCTCGTCATCAGAACCTTCATACATACCGTCTGCCGACATATCGGTAACATAATATCTGCCGATCAGAATCGTTGATATTGCGGTAGTATCTCCAAATACCTTCTCCCAGGCATCATAAACCGCCTGTCTGCATTCTTCTTTAGTTTCGCATTTCAATATATAGCAGGCAAATGTAAATCTGTTGGTAGTGATTTTCGCTTCCATGTTTTCCGGAAATGCCGCAGGCAGATCCTTGAAGAACGATCCTAGATCTTCGATCCTTTCCTGTGCAAATCCGAAATTTATCGAAACCCTCGCAATGTATGTTTGTGGCATACCTGGAATTCCTCCGTTTTTGTTATATTAGTATATCCAAGCAATATAAGATGATTCTATGATCAAACTTCATAAACTCCGTCACATCTCGGGATCGTATCTATCGAACCGTCCTCATTATACTTAAATTCTGCAACACAGACACTCCTGTGGAACAGGTTGCCCCCCGGAAGCTCTCCGGTATGATAGAACAGATATGAATGCCCCTTAAAATCGGCAATACCGGGATGGTTCGTAAATGTCCCGCTCTCTTTCATCAGAACGCCGCCATAGACCCAGGGACCCGTAGGTGAATCCGAAGTCGAATAAGCCAGATGCTCATCATGATGCTTCCCATCACCCTTCTCACCCGCAAATGCCGCATAGATCATATAGTAAATACCGTTTCTCTTGTAGAACCACGGGCCCTCACCGTAAGAAGTTCCGGACATATGGCTTCCTTTCGAGAAGCTTTCCTCGGTCATCGGGATCCGGCAGATACCGACATTTTGGTCATATGAGATCATATCCTCGTTCAGCAGTACATAACGAAGCTCGGGATTGCCGAAATACAGATAAGCCTGTCCGTCATCATCAATAAATACGGTAGGATCGATATCATTCCAGTCTCCTTCATCGATAAGAGGATATCCGAGATCCTTAAAACGTCCGTAAGGGCTGTCAGAAACGCCTACAGCTATTGCCATTCCACCGTTTTCCTTGTGTACCGGACAGTACAGATAGAACTTTCCGTTTCTCTCGATACACTGCGGTGCCCAGGCTCTGCCGTCCGCCCAGCTGATATCATCCAGCGAGAATATCTCACCGTGATCGGTCCAGTCTACCATGTTCTTTGTCGAGTAGCACTGCCAGTTATTCATCGTATAGAAATGATTGACGAGCCTGTCCTCATCATGTGTCGTATACAGATACAAGGTATCACCGTAAACAAACGGTGCGGGATCTGCAGTATAGATGCCCTTCATGATGGGATTGGAGCGGAATCCCGGAACCGGCTTATCTTCGCCTTCGGCAAATATTTCCAGCTTCGCGATCAGATCTTCGAGGATGTATCTTGAATCAATGTCGGTATATATCCTTACTTCAGGATTCTCCGTACATTCTACAGAGGATGTATCGTCAACAACCTTCGGTGCCTTTACGGTTTTAAAATGTCCGCAGTCGGGATTAAGTGCCAGAGCGATCGCCGGCGAATCTCCCAGAGACCAGCTCTCACCCTTAGTCCAGCCTGCAAATTTGGAATTATTGTATCTGACAAGCTGATTAAACAGATGCTCACCGATCTTTCCGCAGGTTCTGATCCTGCGCTGAATCTCGGCAATACCGATATTTACGGACGTATAAACCTGCGAAGGAACCACCCAAAGATCGACACCGCTTGAAAGAACAAGATTTGCCGCCGCAATATCGTTTCCGGCATTGAATTCCCTGAAAGGAGCCTTGCAAGGTGCTTCGCCGTGGGTACCGATCCATATTACGGTAATCCTGTCAATGATCGCGGGATTCTCCCTAATGGCCGCGGCAACATTGGTGATGGCGCCCTGACAAAGGATAAACAATGGCTTGGGATCGTCCCTTAAAGCTTCGTCAATAATAAATCTGACCGCTTCATTTACTTCTTTCGGCTTTTGATCTTTTGCAGAGTCATCCGCCGCAGCACCCGAACCGTTATCCCTGTTGCTGTCGAGTTCAGTTTCTGTAAGCGGTTCTGCAAGCCCCATGAACATCGGAACCCTCATATTCATCTCATTCAGGATAGTCCTGATCTCGCTGAAGCTCTTCTCCGAAGAACCCGCCTCATTAAAATGCTCGGCAATGATCCCCTTTACGATCAGCTTCGGGCTTAAGAGCGCATGCACGATCGCAAACGGATCGTCAGCCTCACATGCCGCGTCTGTATCAAGTATCACTCTTATTTTTTTGTAATCCGGTACGTCGAACTGTAAACCCATAAGAATCCTCCATAGAAATACATTTTTTCAGATCAATCATTGACATCCTTACAACAGGTAAAAATCTGTTTTCAAAAGCAGTCTGTTAGTTTTCAAATGTTAATAATGTCAACAAACCAATAATATCATAATTTGACATAGAAGTGAATACTGTCAGAACCAATACATACGAATGAATACATCCTAAGAATAAGAAATAATGAAAAAAGGAAATAAAAACCCCAAGAAAAAGCTTATTAAAAAAACTTCATAAATAATATAAAAAAACTCTCCATGAACCTGTCATGAAGAGTTTATTCTGACGAATAAGGGAATCGAACCCTTGTTTCCGCCGTGAGAGGGCGGCGTCTTAGCCGCTTGACCAATTCGCCATAAGTACGTTGCTCACCTGCAACAAAATTATGTTACACTATTTTGAACAAAAAAGCAAGTACTTTTTTTAATATTTTCAAAAATGTTTTTTACCAATCGGAAAGCTCACTGAAAGCAAGCTTTCATGAGCTTTTCGTTGGCATAACTGTGAATGGTAACCATTCAATTCATCCAGTCGAACAGCGATAACTGGTCGGTTTCGGGAAGCTTGCCAAATATGTTGTACTGTTCCATCAATGCAACAAGCGAATCTCCTATCTTGCAGCGCTTCTTGAGTTCGGCTTTCGAATTGAAAGATCCCTGGCTGGCGGCATATTCGATCTGCTCCGCAGCCTTCTCTCCCAGCCCTGCGATGGAAACCAGCGAAGGCATCAGCTTTCCGTCAATGATCTGGAAATGTCTGGAATGTGCCTTATAAATGTCAATCGGTGCGAACTCGAAGCCACGAGCATACATCTCCTGGACGATCTTCATATCTTCAAAGGCTTCGAGGTCTTTGTTGCCGGCAGTCCTGTTGCCGTCATCATCATCCGCATCATCATCCGGGCCGCTGCTGTCCGAGCTGTCCTTTCCCTTGATCAGTCTCTTCAGTTCCTTCATTTTCT
>JAGCZE010000460.1 GCA_017960415.1 Lachnospiraceae bacterium | reverse complement strand
GCATCGAGCGAATTGGCATTGGTCTTTGAAGTAGCATGTACGAGAGCGATGCAGCCGCTGTGATGATCGGCCTTGAAGCGTCCCAGCGAATCAATCTGATCCTGCTTGGTATTATCCCAGTCGTTGGGGATCGCCAGGCTCCAGAAAATGGTCTTGTAACCCCTAACCTGCTGGATCTTCAGAGTACGTTCACTGAAATCGCCCTGCGGAGGACGCATGAAATGATCTAGTGTGTAGCCGGTCTTCTCTTTGAACAGGTCTTCAACTGCGGTGAGCTCATATACGACTTCTTCATCGGTCTTGTTGGGAAGGCTCGGATGATTCTTCGTATGATTGCCTACGAGATGTCCTTCATCCTTCATACGCTTGGCAGTTTCGGGAGACTGGTTGATGAAGCCTGTCGTAACGAAGAAGCATACCTTAACATTGTGTTTCTTTAATGTATCAAGGATCTGGGTCGTGTAACCGTTCTCGTAACCGACATCAAAGGTAAGATACATTACCTTATCGCCTTCGGCTACTTTTGTATTTGCATAATAAGCATCGAATTCCGGGAATTTCTGCGAGATATCATTGGCGTAGCCGGGAGAGGGAAGGGTATGTGTCGTATTGCGGTTATACCACCATTCTCTCATGATATTGTCGTAATTCTTGTATTTTTCGGAGGAAATGTTTACTACGGTCGAACCCGGCTGCGCTATGGCAGTATAGCCCGAATCGGAATCGGGAGAAATATAAGGACCGTAAGCATAACCTTCTGCGGCCGTACCGTTGGCATCAACGCGGATGCTGAACCAGCTGTCCTTTACACCGGTTATCTCTACTCTGTCATTACGCTTCAGCATAAAACTCTGTCCGTTTACCGTAAGCTTGGGCTGATCGGTTCCGGCACCGGTACGGACATTCAGCTCGCCCGCAGTAACTGTGGCATTGGCCTTGATAGGGCTCTCGGCCGGTGCGGAAGTGGGAGCGGGAGTAGGTGTGGCAGCAGTTTCCGTGTTATTGCTGCCTGCATTGGAGTCGGAAGAACTGTCGGCAGCCTTTGTGGGTTCATTGACCTCACTTGCGGAAGTACCGTTGCTGTCGTTTGACGGAGCGGAGGTTTTATTGCCTGCGTCCGCTGTGCCGGCAGCGTTGTTGTCGGGCGTTTCGGTGATCGCATAGTCGTTCTTTGAAGGATTGTCGGGCTTGCTTGTTATGCCTTCCGCAGAAGCAGCATTAGTGATATTCGTTGCGGGATCACCGGTATTGTCTGCCTTGTTCATATGTATCATAACCGCGATTAAGGCTATGATCGCAAGTGACATTACCGAGATACCCAAAATATACAGTATTGTTTTATTCTTTCCCATGTTTTTTGTTTCCTTTGCTTGTTTTACTTTTCCCGGTCTGTTTATTTACGCTTTTCTTTAATGAATGACATCAGTTCACCGTAATTTCCGCCGGTCACGGTTTCATCCGCGAAGAAGATCGCATTGTCGTCACCTATGTAAATAAAGGTGTAGCCGTTCAAGTGACCTTTTCCGGTGATCTGAAGGTAGTTGTATTCTGCAATGGCACCGAGTCCCGAGACATCGAAATAGTCGTCATAGAATCTTAAAGTAACTTCGGGTTTTGAAGCAACTCCGAAACGTTTCTTCATGGTTTCCTTGAGCTTTTCAAGTCTTGAATAGTGCGTATACAGCAACCATACGCCGATACCTAAGGTGATCACCGCATAGAGCGGATATCCCCGGGTCAGCATCAAGAAAATGATCATCAGATAAAGCAATCCGCAGGGTGCCAGCACGGGAAGTGCCTTGATCCAGGTGTTGTAGGTCGTGTAGGCGTTGATCACACGCTCATTGTACACACATGAGGCAGTGTAGCGGACAGGCATGTCGTCCGGTATGGTTCCGTTCTTGCGCTTCTCATGAAATGCCGAGGTCTCTTCGGAAATCTTGGCAAGACGCTTTTTGATCACGCGTTTTCTGACGATGGCGTATACCGCAAGTGCTATCAGGGCTCCGAAGAATACACCGACGCCTATAAGGACTTTTCTGGCTGATTTCTCGGCTTCCGCCTGATATTCTTCTTTTGTGATCTCTTTCGTAAATACAACCGAATCAACGATCTTCCTTATGAACTCCTCGTCCGGCGCGATGCCGTTGGCCGAATAGCAGTCGAACTGAAGCATGATACCGTTGATCGCGGTTCCGTAAATGACCTCTATGCCCTGTACCGAAGCATCCTGTGAAGCCGAGGCATCAAGCATCAGCCTGAAGAAATTGACAGTATCGTGCGGGATGATCGATACATCGGCTTTGACATTTTCATTTGATGAGAAGCCTTCACTGACGTAATCGATGATCTCCTGATCGCTCTTTCCCTTGAACGAGAACTGCTCGACTGTTGCACTGTTATGCTTGGAAATAAAGGTTACGGAGGATTTGGTTTCAGGGTCGTAGAAGAGTGCGATCACGCCCATCCTGCCGAATTCCTTGATCTTGTCCGAAACATTGGCGATGCCGGCCTTTGTCCATGCATCATCATATTTTGAGGTTGATGAGGTGAGTATTATCACGTCATCGCTGATATTGAGTCTGATATACTGCCCGGGATACTCGAGTTCTGCCGCCATTGTAGTCTTCGGAAGCATGAACGAGGTGATCAGGGCTATAAGCATCAATAATGCCGTAAGCTTTTTTTTCATGTTGTTTCTCCTGTTCCATTAACATTCCAATATAGCAATATAGCATATTTACGATTGCCGGTCAAATAAAATACTGACTAAATTTTCGGCTTGAAAATACAGCCTTTGTGTGGGATAATGAAACCAAATTCGTTGCTGTTCAAAGCCGGAATATTATTTCTTTACCGGAGATTGACTTCCAAGGCAGGCGGCGACTCAAAAAAGACTAAAAAATACCGAAATGCCGGTCAGACGCTTTCACGCAGGCACCGCCACGTACAGTCTGCGGCATCCGGTACGGAAGGAGTATCATGACACAATCAAGAACACATAATTGTAATGAACTGCGCATTTCCGATGTGGGAAAGAAAACAGTTCTTGCGGGCTGGTATGAGAATATCAGAAAAGTCAGCAAAAACCTGGGATTCCTGGTTCTGAGAGACTTCTACGGAACAACCCAGATAGTTATCGAGACCGAGGAAATGATGAATATCATTGACGGACTCAATGCCGAGACCACGATCCAGGTTGAGGGAACGGTAAGGGAAAGATCCAGCAAGAATCCGAACCTTCCCACGGGTGACATTGAGATTGTTCCCGATACGATCAGGGTTCTGGGCAAATGTATCTACAATGAGCTTCCTTTTGAGATCAACAGATCGAAGGAAGCGGATGAGAATACCAGACTTAAGTACAGATTCCTTGACCTGCGCAATCCCGAGGTCAAGAGAAAGATCGTGCTCAGAAGCAATGTTGTGGCTGAACTGCGCCGCCTTATGACAGAGGAGGGCTTCCTTGAGATCACAACCCCCATCCTGACGGCCTCATCCCCCGAAGGCGCAAGAGACTACATCGTTCCGAGCAGAAAGTTCCCCGGCAAGTTCTATGCTCTGCCCCAGGCACCCCAGCAGTTCAAGCAGCTGCTCATGACATCGGGCTTCGACCGTTATTTCCAGATCGCACCCTGCTTCCGTGATGAGGATGCCCGCGGAGACCGTACCCCGGGTGAATTCTACCAGCTTGATATGGAAATGGCATTTGCGAGCCAGGATGATGTACTTGCGGTGCTTGAAAAAGTAGTTGTTCCGGTATTTGAGAAATACGGTATTTACAAGAGAGTTACTCCCGCACCTTTCAGGCGGATCCCTTATCTTGAGGCAATGGATAAGTACGGTACCGACAAGCCCGATCTGCGTATAGATCTCGAGCTGCAGGATGCGACCGAAGTACTCGGTGATATCGGATTTGAGGCATTTGCGGGCAAGAAGATCAAGGCTGTGGTAGTTCCCGGCTTTACCGCGACACGCAAGCAGATCGACCAGCTCGTTGCAGATGTTGAAGTGCAGACGGCTCAGAAGACCTACTGGTTCCGTCTGGATGAGCAGGGTGAGATCGTCGGCGGTATCGCGAAGTTCGTTCAGCCTGTGAAGGAAAAAGTGATCGAGGCACTCGGCCTCAAGCCCGGATGCTTTGTGGGCATTGCCGCAGGCACATTGGGCGTAGCACAGAAGACGGCAGGCGTTATGCGTACGAAGCTTGGTATCCTATGCCCCGAGCATATGGACAAGGAACAGTACCAGTTCTGCTGGATCGTTGATTTCCCGATGTATGAGATAGGCGAAGAATCGGGGGCCCTCGAGTTCTGCCACAATCCTTTCTCAATGCCCAACGGCGGCCTTGAGGTCCTTGAGAAGGCTGAGAAAGGTGAGATCGATCCCTTAAGCATTACCGCATTCCAGTATGACCTTGTAATAAACGGTTATGAATCCGCATCAGGCGCTGTAAGAAACCACGATCCCGAGATCATGGTCAAGGCCTTCAATCTGGTCGGTCTCGGCGAGAACGAAGTGAAATCCAAGTTCCCCGCTATGTACAACGCATTCTGCTACGGAGCACCGCCTCACGCAGGTGCCGCACCCGGAGTTGACCGCATGATCATGCTCCTGACAGGTGAGGAATCGATCCGTGAAGTCATCACATTCCCGATGAACGGAAATGCGCAGGATCTGATGTGCGGAGCACCCAGCGAAGTAACGGAAAAGCAGCTTCGTGAGGTACATATCGAGATCAGAAAGCCCAAGGAATGACATAAAAGTTTTTCAGAACTTTGTTCAATTCCTACTTACATTTATATCCTTTTTGTGGTATAATTATCATTGATGGAATATCAGCCTCATCTGGTCTGATAGAATGGTCACTGAAGTTTTATATCTACCCGGAAAGGAGGAGCGGAATGTTTGAAGTAGGAGATCTTGTGGTTTTTGGCACCGACGGAGTGTGTATGGTCGAAAAAGTCGGTGCTCTTGAGATGGAAGGTGTTGCCAAAGACAAGCAATACTATACCCTGTCACCTGTGGGCAAGAAAGGCAGTAACAGAATTTTCGCTCCGGTTGACGGCAAAAGGGTAGTAATGCGCAGGGTGCTGAGCCTTGATGAGGCGAAAAGCTTCGTGAACCGTCTCAGCGACATCGGAAGGCTCGAGATCCCGGATGAACGGAAGAGAGAGGATACTTATAAAGCTGTTCTTCAGAGCTGTGATTATATCAAGATCACGGAGCTGATCAAAGAAATATATTTTCGCAGAAAGACCAGGGCAGCAGCCGGAAAGAAGCTCCCTTCGGTAGACGAAAGATATTTTGTGGCCGCCGAGAATTCGCTGTACAGCGAGCTTGGGGTTTCACTCAATATGGCAAAAGATGAACTCAGAAGCTTTATGGAAAAGAGTATCGACGAGATCTGAGATTGGATCATCAACCCGCAGACGCGATCCGCAAAGATTTTTTGCGAACCTGCCCTGCGGGTTTATTTTTTTATGAACTTCCGAGGCATCGCAGAAAACTATATTTATGTTAATTACCGCGAATTTCTTTCTTGCCTGTAAAATATAATGTGCTATAATGATAATATGCCAATTTTTGGAATATTGTTCAGGACGGAGGTATATTCCGGATATGAATAATCTATTTGAATACCTTGTCTGGCGCGGTGATATTTCCTTTACGCAGCTTGGTCCGGTAAATGCGGATTATGCCGTGTTCTGCAGTCTTTCATATATCCCGTTTGACGGGATCCTCGCCGATACCGTAAAAGACGGATATATACCTCTCGCAGAGGCTGCCGGGCGTGTTCTCAAGATCATGGAAAAAAAGGACAGCGGACGCAGATACCATCTTCCCGAAGATGAACAACTGCTGAGAAGCATTATCGGGACAAACAGGTTCTCAGAGCTTAAGGCGGGTCATTATGTCAATATCTTTAATCCGGAAAAGCAGGAACAATTCAGTGCTGTTACGTTTTTGCTCCCGGGAGGCGATGTTGTAGCCGCATTCAGGGGAACCGACGGAAGCATCATAGGCTGGAAAGAAGATTTCAATATGGGCTTTATGGATGAGCTCCCTTCCCAGAAGGAGGCCGTCGGATATATTAACAGTCTTGCGCAGAACCATCAGGGAAATATTTATCTGTGCGGTCATTCGAAAGGCGGCAATCTGGCGATGTACGGGGCGGCTTTTGCACAGAAGGAACTCCAGGAAAAGATCGCAGCGGTCAGAAGCCTTGACGGTCCCGGCTTCAAGCACAGGACAACCGAGAGGAGAGGCTTTCTTCGCATGGCGGACCGCATGGAGAGCTTTATGCCTCAGTCTTCCATGGTAGGCGTTCTGCTTGAACACAAAGGGGAAAACAAGGTAATACACAGCTTCGCCAAGGGTACAAAGCAGCACGACATTTATACGTGGAGCATCATGGGCGGAGATTTTACCGAGGAAAAGAGTCTGTCCGAATCCGGCATCAGGATCAGCAAGGCCATCAACAACTGGATGAAGGATATGTCCGATGAAAAACGCATGAAACTGACCGACGGTATTTTTGAGATAGTTGTCGCAACAAAGGCCGAAACGCTTGAAGAACTGTTTGAACCGAAAAACATATTCGCGGTCAGGAAGAATCTTGGAAAAATGGACGACGAAACCAAGGAACTGATCGCCGAGACGGGCCGTATCATCAGGGCGTCGCTGAAGAAGAAAGCATAGAGAAAGCCTGGAAAAAGCGTAAAAGAATTTAGAGAAATAAGCATAGAGAAGAAAAAAAGATATAAAAATTTTGGGGGGTTACATGGACAATTCCAGGGAAGAACAGTATTTGCCCGAGTGGACACAGAAGGTTAATAAGCTCGGAAGAGTATTCTTGTATAATCAGACTATGTGGCTGTCCTGGTCGGGGACAGGCATCTAATGGGAATGCGACGGCGGCTTTACACTGAAGCTCAAAGCCGACGGGATACCTTTCGGACAGGGCGATTTCGAGATACATCTTGCAAGATATGCCGTTTACAAGGATGAGAAGCTCATTGTCGACGAACGTCTTGACAGTGCGGAGAAGACTGTTGCGGTTGATGCCGTGGGCATGCACAGTTACAGATTCATCAAGCTTTCGGAATCGGCCGATTCCTCGCTCGGGATCGTTTCGCTTGAGGACAGCGACGGAGGCGTTGAAAAGATATCTCCCGCAGAGGCAAGAAAACTGAAAGTCGAGATCATCGGGGATTCGATCACATGCGGCTACGGCGTGGAGGGAGACCTTACACAGACTTATACGACCGCTACCGAGAATGTTACGGCGGCATATTCGTATCTGGCTGCCCGAAAGCTGAATGTCGATTACAGCATAGTTTCAAAGTCCGGAGCCGGGATCGTTTCGGGATTTACCGATTCGGGAGAGCGCAATAAGGACAACATCCTGACCGGGTATTACGACAAGATGGGCTGCTCGATGTTCAAGATCGAAGATGAGTGGCCGTCAAACTTTGAGTATGATTTCTCGTTTGAACCCGACGTGATAGTTCTGCTTCTCGGAACCAACGACAGCAGCTATTGCTGCCCCGCGGAGCCCGCTGTCAGTGCGAAATACGACAAGAAGGAGCTTGAGGAGCGGAGGCGCGAATTCTGTAACACCTATAAGGAATTTCTGGGACATCTTCGCAAGAAGAATCCGTTTGCCAAGATCGTCTGTGCTCTCGGGATCATGACGGAAGCGTTGAACGATACGGTTCAGATGGCTGTATCAATGCAGATCGCGGAAGGCGACAGGCGTGTTTACTGGCTGCCCCTGAAGAATCAGGATCCCGAAGACGGGTACGGAACCGATTATCATCCGTCACACGTGACACAGAGAAAACTTGCCGATACCGTTGCGGAATTTGTTGATAAGGTTTTGAGGAAAGAAATTTAACAAAGCAATCCGATACAGGTCACTTAAACAGTATCATGAAGGAAAAAGAAAGAAACAAGAAGGAAAAAGAAATGAAGATAGTAAAGAAACTGCTTGCTATGGTGCTGATCCTCAGTTTAGCTGCTGCATTGAACATACCTAAAGAGGCATCGGCGGCAAAAAACACTCCCTTGTCCGGGGTAGTTACAGAAAGCCTGAACCTTTACACAGGAACGATCGTTACCGATGCTGTCATAGAGGCACGCAAGCTTTCACATTTTTACAGCACCAACAGGAATGTAGCCAATGTGACAAAGGACGGAAGGATCCTGGCGATCTCTGCCGGCGAATGCACCATTTCCGACGGAAACGGCGATAATATCGAGGTTGTGGTTGAAAGCCGTCCGTCGAACTATAAAAAGATCGCTCTCACATTTGATGACGGTCCCGGGGAGTACAGCGATGAATTGCTGGATTTTCTGAAGGACAGAGGCATTCATGTCACTTTCTTTATGATCGGCAATCAGGTTTCGACTTATGCCAAACAGGTTAAACGAATGTATGATGAAGGACATGAGCTCGGCAATCACACCTATACCCATCCGCACCTGACGAATCTTTCGGCCGCCGGTGTACGGAGCGAGATAGAAAAATGCGACAAAGCGATATATAAGGCAGCAGGGGCTTATCCCACGGTTATGAGGCCGCCTTACGGATCGGTCAATTCTACCGTTCTTGCGAATATCGATCATCCCGTGATCACATGGAATGTTGATACGCTTGACTGGCAATACCGTGATGCGGATTATGTTGCGGAGCAGGTATACAAAGGAGCTGCATCCGGCAATATCATACTGGTCCACGAGATCCACAAGACCACGATCAAGGGCGTCAAGGTCGCCATCGACAGGCTGCTGGACGAGGGATGGAAATTCGTGACTGTCACAGAGCTGCTCACTTGTGACGGGAGCACGCTTGAAAACGGAGTTAAATACAATTCCAAGAAAACTCTGATCGACGGATCGGACAAGAAATAGATTTATTTGCGATAACAGATTTTTTCAGGAGGAACGAAAAGGATGAAGAAGGGGACCTTTAAAGGCGGGGTTCATCCTTACGAAGGTAAGGAACTCTCCATGAACAAGCCTACCGTACAGCTTCTTCCCAAGGGTGATCTGGTGTATCCGATGTCACAGCATATCGGGGCACCCGCCAAACCCATAGTTGCGGTTGGCGATCACGTCCTGATGGGGCAGATCATTGCCGAGGCCGGAGGCTTTGTTTCTTCACCGATCGCAGCATCGGTATCGGGAACCGTAAAGGCCATAAAGCCTACGCTTACGGTATCCGGAGCGGTTGTAGATGCGATCGTGATCGAGAATGACAATCAGTACGAGCTGGCTCCGGGCGTCGGCGAACACAGGGATTATACAAAACTCTCCAAACAGGAGATCAGGGACATCATCCGTGATGCGGGTATCGTCGGAATGGGCGGTGCCGGATTCCCGACCTTCATCAAGCTGACTCCGAAGAATGAGGATGCTATCGATTATATCATTGTCAACGGATCGGAATGCGAACCTTATCTGACTTCCGATTACCGCATGATGCTTGAAGAGGGTGAGAAGCTCGTAGACGGCCTGAAGATCATACTCCGTCTGTTCGACAACGCGAAGGGCATTATCGCCATTGAGGACAATAAACCGCTGGCGATCGAGAAGATCTCTTCTTTGGTCGTAAATGAGGACAGGATAGAGGTCAAGGTCGTCAGGACAAAATATCCGGAGGGCTCCGAAAGGCAGCTGATCTATGCATGTACGGGCCGCAAGATCAATTCATCGATGCTTCCCGCGGATGCCGGAACGGTTGTCAATAACGTAGATACCGTTATTTCGATACATATGGCGGTTGCGGAATCGACGCCCCTTATACGCCGTATAGTTACGGTTTCGGGTGACGCGGTCATGAATCCCCAGAACTTCAGCGTCAAAACAGGCACACATTACAGTGAGGTGCTTGAGGCAGCGGGCGGTTTTAAGGTTAGACCCAAAAAGCTGATCTCCGGCGGTACGATGATGGGTCTCTCTCTGTTTGATGTGGAGATCCCGGTTACCAAGACCAGTTCGGCACTGCTTGCATTTGCCGAAGATCCTGCAGATATTGTTCCAGAGGGACCCTGTATCCGCTGCGGACGCTGTGTTGAAGCATGTCCGGAGAATCTGATCCCCCAGATGATGATGCATGCGGCGGAAAGATTTGATGATGCGTCGTTTGAAGCGGTCAGCGGTATGGAATGCATGGAATGCGGATCGTGCACATTCGTATGTCCGGCCGGAAGAAGGCTGACACAGGCTTTGAAGCAGACCAGAAGAAGTATTATGGATAATCGTAAGAAGAAATAAGGGAAGGAGGGAAACGCCGGCTAAAGCCGGGTAAATTATTGACATGAAAGAAATGTATAATGTTTCCGCTTCTCCCCACGTAAGGAGCGGAGTTACAACAGCAGGCATTATGAGAGATGTGGCGATCGCCCTCGCTCCGGCCTGTCTGTTCGGAATATACTGGTTCGGAGTTTCTGCGGTTCTCGTACTTCTTGCCAGCGTTGCTTCCGCGGTAGTTTCGGAGTATCTGTGGAATCTTCTGATGAAGAAGCCGAAGACACCGTATGAATGCAGCGCCATCGTTACGGGACTTCTGATCGGCATGAACATGCCTTCGACGATACCGCTGTGGATCCCTGTAGTAGCAAGTGCCTTCGGTATCATAGTCGTAAAGGAAATGTTCGGCGGACTCGGCCAGAATTTCATGAATCCGGCACTCGGTGCGAGATGCTTTGTAATGCTGTGCTTCACGGGCAGGATGACTTCATTTGCGATAGAAAAGGCCCAGGGCTCATATCTGTGGAACGGTGCGGCTTCCATAGACGGAGTTTCATCGGCTACACCTCTTGCAGTCCTCAAGAACCTTGAAGAAGGTGCTTCTGCGGTAAATGCCGTAAGTCTGAAGGATATGTTCTTCGGATTTACCGGCGGTGTGATCGGTGAGACCAGTACTCTGGCGATCCTGATAGGTGCAGCATATCTGCTGGTACGCAAGGTTATCAGTTTAAGGATCCCGGTAGCATACATCGCTACGTTTGCGGTATTTGTGCTGTTGTTCGGCGGGCACGGGTTTGATTTCGGATATCTGGCCTGTGAGCTGTGCGGCGGCGGTCTGATGCTCGGTGCGTGGTTTATGGCTACGGATTATGTGACCAGCCCCATTACGAAGCTGGGACAGATCGTATTCGGTATAGTACTCGGTATCATGACCGGTATCATCAGGATTTTCTCCAATTCCTCAGAGGGTGTTTCCTACGCGATCATCTTCTGTAACCTGCTCGTACCTATCATAGAACGATATACAATGCCCAGAGCCTTCGGTATCCTTCCGAAGAAAAAAGCAAAGAAGGAAGGAGGTGCGGCAAAATGAGTAAAGAACAGAAAAATAAAAACACAGCAGCTGCCAATGATGTAAAGAAATCCGGAAAGGGCGGCCTCGTGCATGACGCGCTTGTCTTATTTGCTATCACAGTCATTGCCGCACTTGCACTCGGCTTTGTATACGAGCTGACAAAAGATCCTATCGAACAGGCTGAGGCTCAGGCCAAGGTTGATGCATATAAGGCGGTATTTCCCGAGATGTTTACGACAAAAGAGCTCGGAAATGCTGATGAAACATTAAAGAAGGCCAATGAGCTGATCTCGGGCGGCAAGACATATGAAGGTGTTACGATCGACGAGATACTGAGTGTGGAAAGCGAAATGGGATTGCCTCTCGGATGGGTTATGACCGTTACGAGTTCAAAGGGCTACGGCGGAAAGATCACGCTGACCATGGGCGTGAGCAACGGCAATTCATCGGGCACAACCGGAAGCAGCGGTACATTCGGTATGCTGCGCGGAGTCGAGATATTGTCATTGTCGGAGACACCGGGTCTTGGTATGAATGCCAAGGAGGATAAATTCCTCTCACAGTTTAAGGACGCCGAAGTCGGCCAGTATTCGCTTGCAAAGCGCAATATCAGCGGTGATACCGAGATAGATGCGATTTCAAACGCTACGATCACCACCACGGCTGTTACAAGATCCGTAAATGCCGGCCTGAAGGTTATACAGGAGATGTTCTTAAAGAACTGGGAAAGCACCAACGGTAACTGAAAGTACCATGACAGATGATTTGTTAGAAAATTTTGATATGAGGGCAGTTTCATGAATAAATGCACAGAACGCCTGTATAACGGCATAATAAAAGAAAACCCTACCCTTGTCCTGATGCTCGGTATGTGTCCGACCCTTGCGGTTACCACATCCGCCATCAACGGTCTCGGAATGGGTCTTTCGACCACAGTCGTGCTTACAATGTCAAATATGATCATTGCGGCACTGAGGAAGCTGATACCCGATAAGGTCAGGATGCCTGCTTTTATCGTAGTCGTAGCTTCATTCGTAACAATAGTGGATCTGCTGATCCAGGGATTTCTGCCGACGCTGAACGCGGCGCTCGGTATCTATATTCCGCTGATCGTTGTAAACTGTATCATATTGGGACGCGCAGAAGCATACGCCAGCAAGAATCCCGTGCTTCCTTCGATATTCGACGGACTTGGAATGGGACTCGGATTTACGATCGCGCTTACTATCATCGGTCTGATCCGCGAGATACTAGGTGCGGGAACCGCATTCGGATTTGCGATCCTTCCTTCCGGATATGAACCTTTCTCGATCTTTGTAATGGCACCGGGCGCGTTCTTCATACTCGCCTT
>JAGCZE010000459.1 GCA_017960415.1 Lachnospiraceae bacterium | reverse complement strand
TGAGGATCTTCAGTGTTATTTTTGGCCTGTTTTAATAGTTCCGCAGCTTCTCTTAACGATTCCTCTTTTGCATTCCGGCTTTTATCAATAAATGAGCTCTTCACCTGGAGGGTCACTGACAGTCTGAACTGCACCTGCCATTCGTTGGGAAATTCTGCGAGTGCTTCCCGCAAAAGTGATTCCAACCTATCAACCGATTGTTTAGTCCACTTCACTCCCGGCTTATTCAAGGCATCCGCGTTCCTTAAGAAATCAGAAAGTCTTAGGTTTCGGTCATTATCATAGCCAAAGAGTTCATCTATTGTCACATGAAAGTAATTCGCTATAGCCGGTATCATTTCCATGTCAGGGTAACCCTTATTTGATTCCCAACGAGAAATAGCCTGATTTGTCACTCCCAGCGCAGTTGCCAGATCTTCTTGTTTCCTTCCATCGCGTTTACGAAGTTCTTTGATTTTTTCTCCCAATATTATCTGCATTTTTCTTTCTCCTTATAATGAATTCACCGGTGTGATTTCATTATGAAGAAAAAACTCATGCATTTCAATAATCAATTCATTGTTTATCAATCAACGATACGTTTATTTTTCTCCCCGTACACTTTCCTCTGAATCATCATTGCTTCATCGGAAAAAGAAATCGTATGCCAATAGTCTTCGACTCGAATTTCAATAATTCAAGTTATCTATGGTTATCACCGTGCACGGTTATGTGCGAAAAAGGCTTACACGTGCACGGTTATGTGCATAAAAGGCTTACTCGTTCACGGTTATAAGTATCGGATCATCAGATGGAATACAGGTTGACTATCTTGCCGAGTTCGTCGGAACGTTCTTTGATATCCTGCGTACCTGAGGAGATCGACTCGGTCAGAGCAAGGACTTCCTGCATGGAAGCGCTGGTCTCTTCGGTGGATGCGGCATTTTCTTCGGCTGCGCCCACTAAGTGTTCCATGGCTGCTCCGACAGAATTACAGCTTTCGGAAACGGACTGACTGATCCGGCTTAAGCTTGCAATCTCGGAATTGATCTTATCAAGACTGTCAGAAATCGCAACATAGCTGTTCCGGGTATCCTCTACACCGACAACCTGCTTTCTGACAGCTTCTTTTACGTTTTCGCTCTGCTTGTTCGCAATATCAACATTGCTCTGGAGCTCCTGCAGCATACGGTTGATCTCGTTGACGCTGACAGTGGAATTTTCCGCAAGCTGCCTGATCTCGTTGGCAACAACCGCAAAGCCCTTGCCCATCTCGCCGGCTCGAGCGGCCTCGATCGAAGCGTTAAGCGAGAGCAGATTGGTCTGTTCGGCGATGTTTTCGATCATGCTGGAGGCTTCACCGATCTTGCCGGTGCTCTCCATGATCTTGCTTATACTGTCAAATATCTCTTCGAAAGCCTTTTCATTTTCAATAGTGATATTGTAGAGTCCGTCGAGAACCCGGTTGCCTTCCTGGCTTGCATTGGAGATCGATGTGCTGGCTTCGGAGAGGTTGCCTGAAGCTTTTGAGTTGAGGACCGCAGCTTCACGAAGAGCATCTATCTCATGCATCGAGCTTTCAATATCCGCTGCCTGTTCGCCTGCAACCTGTGTGATATTATTGACGGAATCGGTTACATCGGAAACATTTTTCCTGATGGTTACGGTCTGCTCGGCCATGGAAAGAGTCATTTCTTCGAGTCTTGCGGTAGAACCGCCCAGATTGTTCATTATATCGCGAAGAGAATCTCTCAGGTCATTGTAGGAATCCGAAAGAACTCCGATCTCATCCTTCTGGTCGATATCAAGACGGGCAACGGTCAGATCGCGGTCGGAAAGACGTTTGATGCTTGCGCTGACCTGTTTGATGGGCCTGATCACCTGTCTTAAGACTACAAATGCGATCCAGACAACGAACAGCAGGTTCAGGCAGGAAGTGACCGCGGTAACGATCGACAGAGCATTGGCATCCGAGAGTACGTCATTGACATCATTTTCAAGACTTTTTTCGAGTGTGCCGACTGCCGCTTCAACTTCTTCGCTGAGCTCTTCTGTAACGGGATCCACTTCATCCATTACTTCATTACCTGCATCTGTCCCCGAAGCGATATATGTATCGGCCATCCGGTGACACAGATCGTAAAAAGCATAGTATTTTGAAGCGATACTGTCCCAGACTGAAGCATTGGCCTTATCAAGTTCTTTCAGGCTACGGAGCTGTTCCTCAAAATCCTCTCTGATCTCTACAGCCTCCGACAGTACTTCTTCATCACGTGTGGCTGACATATCGGTGAAGATCTCGGCCGTATTAAGTACGTCATAACGAAGCTGCTCGGCAGTTTCCATGGCGATTATCTTCTGGTTTCTGAGTACAGACAGCTGGTCTTTGATACCGCTGACCCTGGTGAATGACAAAATAAATGAAATGAGAAGCGACAATATGATACATGCTAAAGGTCCGAGGATCTTTCCGGCGATGCCAAGACCCTGGGAGTTTGACGAGTTGTTACTGTTCATACACTACCTCCGTTTTCAGCTTCGAAATTATTTGCTCCAACTTGTGCAAAATGCACAATAATAACACGTTTATATTATACCATAATTTGTGCAAAAATGTCAAAGAGTATATTAATTCAAAAAAATATATCGTCTGATATTTTTTTACCCATCGGTTATAATCATCTGGGTGGCAGGCCAGGAACACTTTTCTCTTCCCATGTGGGTCAGAATTACCTTTTGTTATCACCATTGTTAGCCTTTTGACCTCCATCCACTAATGAGATTCATATATGAGAACCCATATAGAGCTATAAAGATAATCGGAGTATTTAAGAGAGCTGACTATGATCATAAATACATAGTTGCCAAATTTGGACGAGACATCGATGATTATGCGGATCTATCATCGGATGAGAAAGAAGAACTGCGCAGACTATACCCGCGTGTAGGTGATGGCGAAGGCTGGTTTGGAAAAGAAGAAGCTGATTATTGTATGAAGAATCACAGAAAAGCACTATAGGGATTTGTGACGACACTTTGGATTGACTGAATACAGGTTGAATACACAGGAGACAGCGTGCTCTCCCTTCAATATTTATGCGGGTTTGCGGATACACTCAAATTCGATCCCTGGTCGAATAAAGTGGAAAGCATCAAAAATCGGGAAAGTTGTTTATTTCGATGCCTAAAATGGAAGTTTTTTGGGTTTTCGGCATCGGAATTTCAAGAAAACCTTGATTTTGATGCTTTTTTTATTTCCGGACAGTAAAAAAGGCATCGGAAATATGAGAACAGTATGTTTTTGATGCCTTCTTCCATTTAACAGGGAAATATATTAAAATAGTAAAAGACAGTGTCAACAAAAAATGTCAGAGCAGGAGGAATGACGGTATGAAATACAGCTACAAAGACATGCCTGAAGGCATGAAAGGAACATTTGGGGATTTTTCACGTAATTTCGGATTTTCATGGAAAGAGTTTGTTGTTACGGTACCGTCTCCGCTATTTCTTGTAACAACATATAAGGCAAACGGTCAGCCTAATGCCTGCATGCAGTCCTGGGCTGCATTTACGAGCGCTGATCACGGTAATGGGTATTATGCTATCCTTGCCAGCGTCAATAAAAACGGTCACTTATACAAGAGTATCTCTGAAACCAAAGAAGCCGTTATCAATTTCATGTCGGCAGAGTATCATGCAGCCTGTATGTCCACCATCAGGAACAATCAGTATGAGGAAGACGAGATCACAGCATCCGGGCTTACCGTAGAAAAGGCGTCCTGGGTTAATGCCCCAATGGTACAGGAATGCTTCATGAATCTTGAATGTAAACTCGTATGGGAAAAAGAAATAGTTCCCGGTGATGACCATGTAATGCTTTGCCTTGAGGTGATCGGCCTGCATATTGATGAAAAACATTTACCTGACAGGACCGGAGAAAACGGGATCCTTTATAACATCCACTATCAGATCGATCCTGAAAATGTAGGCAAAACCGCACATGATTATGCGGCAGTTCTTCAGAAGAAGATAGATGTAGCTGAATACTGAAATAAAATGCTGATTCCATAAATACAGAAAATGATTAACAGAAACATATCCGGCTCCATCACGATTCGCT
>JAGCZE010000045.1 GCA_017960415.1 Lachnospiraceae bacterium | reverse complement strand
TCAGCGAGGCTTATTTTAACGGGTCGACCGGTTATGGGTACAATGACGCGGGCAGAGAAGCGCTCGAGGAAGTGTATGCCTCTGTGTTCCATACCGAAGCTGCACTTGTAAGGCCGCAGATCACTTGCGGAACGCATGCGCTTGCGGTGGCGCTCTCGGCCAATTTAAGACCGGGAGATGAGCTGCTTTCACCGGTAGGCAAGCCTTACGATACGCTTGAGAGTGTGATCGGAATAGTGCCTGCAACAGGTTCGCTCGCAGAATATGGCGTAACTTATTCACAGGTGGATCTGAAAGAGGACGGAAGCTTCGATTACGACGGTATAAAAGTTGCGATCAATGAGAAAACAAAGCTTGTGACGATACAGCGTTCCAAAGGTTATCAGACAAGACCTACATTGTCTGTGCAGCGAATCGGCGAGCTTATAGGTTTTATTAAAGGAATCAAGCCTGATATAACCGTTATGGTCGATAACTGTTACGGTGAGTTTGTTGAAACTATGGAGCCCAGTGATGTGGGCGCGGATATGGTTGTGGGTTCCCTTATCAAGAATCCGGGCGGAGGACTTGTTGCAACCGGCGGATATATTGCCGGTACAAACGAATGTATCGAAAAATGTGCCTCCAGACTGACTTGCCCCGGCCTCGGCAACGAAGTCGGAGCGACTCTCGGCGTGACCAGAAGCATGTTCCAGGGATTGTTCCTGGCCCCCGTTGTAACTGCCGGAGCTCTGAAAGGTGCTATTTTTGCCGCACGTATCTACGAAGATCTCGGATTCCCGGTTGTTCCGAACGGAACCGAATCCCGACATGATATAATTCAGGCCGTAACCTTGGGATCTTCGGAACGCCTTATTGCCTTCTGCAAAGGAATTCAGGCGGCGGCTCCGGTTGACAGCTATGTTACACCTGAGCCCTGGGCAATGCCCGGTTACAATTGCGACGTTATCATGGCGGCAGGCGCATTCGTACAGGGCTCATCGATCGAGCTTTCGGCCGACGGCCCGCTCGAAGAACCCTATGCCGTATATTTCCAGGGCGGACTTACCTGGTATCATGCGAAGCTTGGAATTTTACGCTCATTGGAAGAACTCTATTCAAGGAATCTTATATAGTTATTCATAAAATTATCTATAAAATCTGTTTGCGAATAAAAATCGGAAACCGATGCTCAGAGCGGAAAATCGCTTTTCATAGAATCGTAAAGTAGGTGTAGAACAAGGGTAGATGTGACAATGCTGTTGGATAACGGTGTAGATCTTCACAGCTTCCAGCCTACAGCAGCCGATATTCTCAAGATCTCAAAATGTGATATGTTCATCTATGCGCTGATCGTCGCTGTTCTGAACCTGACAAATAACATGCTCCTGAACTATGGTATATTCAGAAGTCTATAACATGATGGTTTCTCCCGAAGATTTTATAGGTAAAACCGTCAAGATGAAGGGCCCGTTTGCTTATTACCATGACGAAGAAATCGGTGTTTTTGATACTTATACGGAAGGAAATTATACATACTGTACGCTCAGAGAAGCAAAACTTCTGTAGCTTACATGCGGCTGCTTAAAGGGCAGCCTTTTTTGTTACCGATCCGGGTATTGGTACTGTGTTAAAAAAAGTTCCCAACAAAACAGTTGTCTTTTTCTAGTGATTTATATTATAATTATTATGTCTGTTTTTTCTTTACGGAGAGAGAAAAGAGGCTCATTTGAAAAAAGAAAAAAGAATATCCCAAACCCCTGAAACAGCTGCTGTTTCTACGATCCACATGAAGATCAAGGATCTTCCGGAAGATGAACGTCCTTATGAAAAATGTGAGAAATTTGGGCCCGGCTCTTTGTCGGATGCCGAGCTTCTCGCGGTTCTGATCAAGGCAGGTACTCCAGAGCTGCGTGTGACCGATCTGGCCTGCAGTATTCTGAAACTGCATGAGGGTTACAGCGGCCTGAACTGCCTGTATCACCTGAGCATGAAGGAACTGATGAGTATCCCCGGAATCGGCAGGGTCAAAGCTATCCAGCTGATGTGTGCGGCCGAGATGGCCCGCAGGATGAGTATCGATGAAGACTACAAACGCGTAAGCTTTACCGATCCGTCGATTGCTATGGCTTATTTCAGCGACAGGCTGAGGCATCTTGAGCACGAAGAGGTTCACGTTGCTTATCTCGATCAGAAGATGAGGCTGATATGTTCGGAATGTGTATACAAGGGAACACTGAACAGAAGCTTATTTGAGCCTAGAGAGATATTTGCCGGAGCCTTAAGAGCCAATGCGGCATTTATCATCATCGCGCACAATCATCCGTCCGGCGATCCGGTCCCGAGTGAGATGGACATTTCATCCACAGGCAGGATCAGAGAATGCGGCAATATCATGGGAATCAGATTATATGATCACATAATAGCCGGATATGAGGGGTGTGTGAGCATGAGAGAGGAAGGGATAATCTCGTAGCCGGTATAACTGCACCCGGCTTTAAAACCGGTATTTATTACAACCGGTATCCGTAATAAGCAATTACAGCGGTATCTGCCGCTTTATGGGAGGTTAGTATGTCAAAGGTTTTCGGTATCGATCTCGGTACACGGGCTCTCAAGATCTACAAGAAGAATGAGGGCATGATTTATGATGCAAAGAATATTCTTGCGATAGCAGATGCGAACAGGATCATCGCAATAGGAGACGAGGCATTCGATATGTTCGGAAAGGCACCCTCGAATATCGAGGTAACTTATCCGGTCAAGTTCGGTGTTATCGCGGATATCAAGAATATGCAGAGCCTGCTCAATCTGGTATTTGAGGAGCTTGAGAAAAAACACGGAAAATTAAACGGTGCAGAGTTCATCGTGACCGCACCTACAGATATTACCGAAGTTGAGAAGAAGGCATTTGTGGACCTTGTTGCTAATACGAACATCAAGCCGAAGAAGGTCAGGATCGCTGAAAGACCGGTTGCAGATGCCCTCGGCGCAGGACTCAATGTTACCGATGCCGCAGGTGTCATGGTAGTGGATATCGGTGCGGATACCACCGAGATCTCGGTGCTTTCCCTCGGAGGTATCGTTCTTTCAAAGATGATCCCCATCGGCGGCAACAAGTTCGATGAAGATATTATCAGCAATGTCAAGAAGAAATACAATCTCTTCATCGGTAATAAGACAGCGGAAGTTATAAAGATCGCTCTTGCTACAGCAGTTGCACCCGAAGAAGGCGCAATCCAGACCATCAAGGTATTCGGACGTGATGTCGTAAGCGGTCTGCCTACCGAAAAGGAGATTGATTCCGCCTTCGTTTACGAAGCTATTTGCGAACATCTGCACAATATCGTTGATTCGGTCAAGATCATACTGGAACATACTCCGCCCGAAATAGCTTCGGATATCATTGATTCGGGTATCTATGTAACCGGCGGTTCCGCGAAGATCCACAATCTCAAGGATCTGCTTTCAGCCGAAACCGAGCTCGAGATCAATATATGTGAAGACTCGGCAAATACGGTAGCTTTGGGTCTGGGCAAGATCATCGAAGAGCCGGCTTACGACTCTCTTGCCTATGTATTGAAGCAGGCTACTTATAAAGACTAAAGGAAATCGTTTTTAAAATGGGACACAGAAGCAGGAACAGAAACAGATTCAAGGAGAAGACCGAATTCAATCCGAAATATATTCTGGGCGGCTTCTTCCTGATCTGTGTTGTACTGATATTTGTCAGTTACAGATATAAGGACATCTTTACACCGGCCAAGGTATTTGTGAACAATACGATCACGCCGATGCAGAGTGGTATCAAGACTGTCGGCAGGTTTATTTCCGACAGGTTCAGGATATTCTCGGATATCAGGGAGCTGCTTGACGAGAACGACAAGCTGAAAGCCCAGATCGATGAACTGAAGAACGAGAACCAGATCCTGACCCAGGAAAAATACGAGCTCAACTGGTACCGCGATCTGTATGATCTTGATGTGAAATATTCCGAATATCCCAAGGTTGCCGCGACGGTCATCAGCCGTGAGCCCAACAGCTATTGCAATGTATTTATCATTGACAAGGGCACAGATAACGGAATAAAGAAGGACATGAACGTCATTGCCGGCAACGGACTCGTGGGCATCATCACGGATGTCGGAAAGAACTGGGCCAAGGTACGCTCGATCATCGATGATGATTCAAGTGTGAGCGGCATGTTCTTAAAAACTTCCGATACATGTATTGTTTCAGGCAATATCGAGCTGCTGGACAAGGGCTATATCAATGTATCGATGATCAATCTCAAGGCCGAGATCTATGATAATTACGAGATAGTCACCTCCTATATCAGCGATAAATACCTTCCCGGCATCCTGATCGGATATGTGAGCAATGTAAAGGTCGATTCGGGAAGAATGTCCAAGGAGGCTTATATTACTCCCGTTGTTGATTTTCAGCACCTTGAGGCTGTTTTTGTGATCACAAGGTTACGTGAACAGCTGGATAATCTTGACGAGGTCATTTCACATGATAATTAGAGGGATTGTCGCGATCATACAGATCATTGTGCTGTATCTGTTGCAGACCAGCGTTTTTACATCCTTCGCTTTGGCCGGAGTTGTTCCGGATCTGCTGATCATAGCGGTTGTCGCGATCGCTTTTTCGAGAGGCCCGAACAAGGGGATGCTGACCGGTTTTGTATGCGGGATACTGATAGATCTGACTTACAGTTCTTTCATCGGTCTGTTTGCGCTGATGTATATGTTTATCGGATTTCTTACCGGATTTGCCAGCAAGATATATGACGAGAACGATTATACGCTGCCGGTAATACTCGTAAGTATTTCCGAACTTCTGTACAATCTGCTGTATTATGTATTTTTCTATTTCCTGAGCGGAAAGCTGAATTTCGGTTTTTATCTGTACAGATTCATGATACCGAGAGTGATCTATACGATATTGGTATCGATACTCCTGTACAGGATATTTAATCTCGAAAACATTTATTTCAAGAGGTTTGACAGGGAATAATGCTTTATTTTATTGTTGAAAAGATCAAAGGTTTCTTCAAATCGAGGTTTGTTTATCTGACCATTGCAACATTTGTCATGTTTTCGATCCTCGCAGGCCGTATGTATAGCCTGCAGATCCTGAAAACCGGGGCCAGTGAGGAAGTTGTGACGAGCAATTCATATAAATCCGCACAGCTTCGCTACAGCAACGCCACGAGAGGAAATATTTACGACCGTAACGGAAATGTACTTGCTTACAATATCCTGAGTTACAATATAGTTCTCGGCAATTCGGCTCTTTTGAAGACCAATGCCGAGAAAAACAATATGCTGCATAATCTGATCGGGATCATCGAACGCGGCGGCTATCAGGTCGAGGTTGATTTCGCGATTGTGAAGAACGAAAAGGGAGAGCTCGAATTCAATCTTTCGGGTAATTCCCTGCTGAGATTTAAGAAGAATGCTTACGGCTTGCCCTCTGTAAGTAAATTGTCCGAAGAAGAGCGGGATGCCACGGCTCAGGAAGTTTTCGACTTTTTGCGCTACGGCGATAAGAGAGTGGCGATGTTCGGTATTTCCGACGATTATGATCTGGACGAAACGCTGAAGATCATGGCTCTGCGTTATGAGCTGTTTACGATCTATCCGCAGTATTCGCAGTTTACGATTTGTACCGGTGTGGATGAAAATACCATCGCCGCTATACTTGAGAATCAGGCGGAATTAAAGGGCGTTGAGATACGTCAGGTTACATCGAGAGTCTATAATGACAGCCCTTATTTCTCGCATATTCTTGGTTATACCGGAACCATGAACGAAGACGAGGTTTTCGCTATGAATGAAAACCTCGATGAAAACGTTTATAACACCTCTGATGTGATCGGCAAGACCGGCGTTGAAAAAGAGATGGACGACATCCTAAGGGGAAAGAAAGGCACCGAAGAGATGACCGTCAATGCCTCGGGTAAGGTTGTTTCCACCAAGACCGTCACAGCCCCCGAAGCCGGAAGCGATATATACCTGACCATTGACAGAGAGCTCCAGATAGCTTGTTATCATATTCTTGAGAACAATATCGCTGCCGTGCTTATTTCCAAGATCGTCAATAAGATGGATTACGGCGAAAAAGGTAAGAACGCAAGTAATATCACGATCCCCGTCTATGAGGTCTATTTTTCCTTCATTGATAACGGACTCATCGATATTCAGCATTTTTACAAGGATGATGCAACAGAGCTTGAACGGGCCGTTTACACGAAATACTCAACCAAGAAAGATGATGTTTTCGCAAAGCTCGGCGACATTATGTCCTATAATGAGCCTACGGTCAATAACAAGCTCAACGACGAATATGAGGGATACATCGATTATATCTATTCGATGCTCAGAACGCGCAAGGTCCTGCTCAAAGGCAATATTAACGAAAAGGATCCCGTTTATATCAAATATACCGAAGACAAGATCTCGTTATCCGAATTCCTGCAGTATTCGATAGATATGCAGTGGATCGATCTTTCGATGCTCGGTATCGGAACCGATTACAATACCAACGAAGAGGTCTACAAGAAGCTTTCCGACTATATTTTCGACGAGCTTTCATCGGATGAGAGCTTTGATAAGATGATCTACAAAGTTCTGATCTTTTCATACAATCTTACGGGACGTGAGATGTGCATGCTCCTGTACGATCAGGGTATCCTCGAATATGATGATACAGATTACAAGCGCCTGGATTACGGAAGAGTAAGTGCTTATGATTTCGTTATCGAGAAGCTCAAAACTCTTGAGATCAAGCCCGGAATGCTGGCTCTTGAGCCCTGCAGCGGTTCGATAGTCATTACTGATGTCAATACCGGTGATGTGCTTGCTCTTGTTTCTTACCCAAGCTATGACAACAATATGCTTGCGAATAAGATCGACTGGGAATATTACAGCAGCCTCCTTGAGAATAAGGCAACGCCGCTGCTCAACCGTGCCACACAGCAGATGACGGCTACCGGTTCCACGTTCAAGCCGCTGATGTCATTTGCGGGATTCGGCGAGGGACTTATCACTACCACAACAAAGATCAAGGATGAGGGGATTTTCGAACTCGTAGATCCTTCACCCAAATGTTGGAAATATCCGGGCAATCACGGCCTGATCAATGTTACGCAGGCGATACAGCATTCATGTAACTATTTCTTCTACGATATCGGTTACAGGATGGCACTGGATTCGTCGGAGGAATACAGCGACTCCCTCGGTATTTCAAAGATACAGAAATATGCTTCGATGTTCGGTCTTTCGGACAAGTCCGGAGTGGAAGTCCCCGAGTCGACGCCCTCGATATCCAGTATTGACGCGGTTCGTACATCTATCGGTTATTACCACAATTTCTCGGCAGTACAGATATCGAGATATGTTACGGCCCTGGCCAATAAGGGAACCGTATACAACCTGACACTAATCGATGCATTATTCGATAAAGAAAAAAATGTTGTTGTAGATAATGCGGCTTCAGTGTATAATAATATAGATGGCTATTCGGAAAAGGAATGGTCTGCCGTCCAGCAGGGAATGTATGATGTTATAAATACTTCCGTCAACGGTCTGATGCGTATGTACGGCGATCTGGGCTTCAAAGTAGCCGGCAAGACCGGTACCGCGCAGGTCAGCCTGACACACCCCAGCCATTGTCTGTTTATCTCATTTGCACCGTTTGACGATCCTGAGATCAGCGTCACGGCTGTTATGCCCAACGGTTACGAATCAGCCAACGCTGCGAAGCTTGCACGTGAGGTATACGGTCTGTATTTCAACGAAGAGAACAAGGAAGCCCTGCTCTCCGGAGACCTGACTACGACCAGTGTTACAGATATTTCGGTATCAGACTGATCGGCCAATCAACTATTCATGGAGAATCATATGGATAATTCTGTTGTTATTAAAGGCAATAAAAACGGTATTACCGTTATTCTCGACAATAAGCTCGATTTTGAAGACCTGAAGGAAAGGATTGCGGTCAAATTCCGCGATTCTTCGAAAATACTTGGAGAGTGCAAAACAGCCATCGCCTTTCAGGGCAGGAAGCTGACCGATGCCGAAGAAATCGAGATCCTCGATACCATCGGGGCTAATTCACAGCTTGATATCGTATGTGTACTCAATGAGGATGACGACAAGAGCCGTACCTTCGGTAATGCCATAGATGCGAAGCTGATGGATGATTCCGCGAATGTTGCTCTTTTCAAGAAAGGCATTTTACGAGGCGGAGATAACCAGGTAGAAGACAAGAGTGTTATCCTGCTGGGGGATGTGAATCCGAATGCGAATATCACATCGGACGGAAACATTATTATTTTAGGATCGCTCAAAGGCATGGCGCATGCCGGGGCATCAGGCAACAGGAACGCTTTCATCTTTGCACTCGATTTGCAGCCGATGCAGCTGCGCATTGCGGATACGATAGCACAGCCCGACAAGGACAATCCCATCGATCCGGGTCCGATGATCGCTTATCTCGAACAGGACAATATCTGCATCGAGCCTGTAAGTAAGAAGGCCGTCAATGCCATAAAGCTCACACCGAGCATATTATAAAAGCATTATCTAAAACAAAAAAGCAATTAATTAAGGGAGGTTATTATTTATATGGGCGAAGTAATCGTTGTTACGTCCGGAAAGGGCGGTGTTGGCAAGACTACTACCACCGCAAATGTCGGAACAGGTCTTGCAAAGCTTGATAAGAAAGTGGCACTGATCGATACCGATATAGGTCTTCGTAACCTTGATGTGGTTATGGGTCTTGAAAACCGCATTGTGTACAATCTTGTCGATGTTGTTGAAGGAAATTGTACGATCAAGAAGGCACTTATAAAGGATAAACGCTATCCGAACCTTTACCTTATGCCTTCGGCTCAAACCAGGGATAAGTCCGCTGTTACTCCTGAGCAGATGAAGCAGCTCTGCGAACAGCTGAAGAAGGAATTTGACTATGTTATCATGGATTGCCCCGCAGGTATCGAGCAGGGCTTCAAAAATGCCATTGCAGGTGCCGACAGGGCGCTTGTAGTCACAACACCCGAGGTTTCCGCAGTACGTGATGCAGACAGGATCATCGGACTCCTTGAAGCCAGTGAAATGGGCAGAACAGACCTTATCGTCAACAGACTCCGCTCCGATATGGTAAACCGCGGAGATATGATGTCAAGCAGTGACGTAGTTGATATCCTTGCGATCGACCTCATCGGTGTAGTTCCCGATGATGAGAATATCGTAATCGCAACCAACAACGGTGAACCTCTGGTAGGTGACAGCTCCCTTGCGGGCCAGGCCTATATGAATATTTGCCGCAGGATTATCGGTGAAGAGGTTCCTTTCCTTGATCTGACCGTCAAGAAAGGTTTCTTCAGCAGATTGTTCGGAAGATAAGGAGGAGGGGTAAGCAATGTCACTGGCAGATTTATTCAGAAGAAAGCCCAGCTCCGGAAACAACGCCAAGAGCAGACTTCAGCTGGCACTTGTCGCAGACCGTACAGGCTGTTCTCCGGAGATCATGGAGAAGATCAAGAACGATATCATCAATGTACTTTCAAAGTATGTTGAGATCGATACCGAAGGTCTTGATATCAATATTACTCAGATACAGTCTGAGAACGGACAGGGTAACGTTCCGGCGCTTTACGCAAATATTCCCATAAAAGAACTCAGGCGCCATGAATGATTGATTTATGCTTAACAAGATCAAAGATTTTATAGTAAATATTTTCAATAAGATCATCGGAATCAAAAGATACGATTTTAAAAGCTACAGTATCATGCTTCTTGCGATCGTTTATGTCATCGGTTTTATCGGTGTTTATCTGATCAGCATCCTGCAGGATTCCGATGAGAATATGGCTCAGAAACAGGTCGCGGCTTATGCTGTCGGATTCTTTCTGATACTGATCGTTTCGATGATCGATTATCATTTCATCGGCAAATACTTTATCGTACTGTACCTGATCAGTCTGGGGCTTCTGCTGATCTGCAGGTATTCAAACAGTTATCCGATCTACGGTTGGGCACATTATGATGCCAGGCGCTGGATCAAGATAGGCGGAGATCCTTTGGCAGGTAAAGACAATAAGGGCTTTGAATTCATGCCTTCCGAGATCACGAAGATGGCGATGATCGTATTCATTGCGAAGTTTTTCGATCTTTGTTACAAGAAGATAAAGAAAATATGGGTGATGCTTCTTGCCATGGCTCTTATGGCTATTCCGACATTTCTGATCATGATACAGACGGATCTGTCAACGAGCATCGTACTTATTGCAATGTTTGCGGTTATGCTGTTTGCTTCGGAAGTACCGATGAAATTCATATTACCGTTCATCATAGTCGGGGTACCGCTCGGAGCGGGTTTGTTCTGGTATGTCATACAGCCCGATCAGATCCTGCTCAAGCCTTATCAGCAGAAACGAATACTTGCGGCCCTGTATCCCGAAATGTTTACGGAGCTCACATATCAGCAGGATAATGCCGCGTCGGCAATACGTTCCGGCGGCATGATCGGCAAAATGCTTTCGGGTGACACAGGCGTAAGGGGAACGACCTATGTGCCCGTAAAGGAAAGCGATTTCATCTTTACCGCTGTTGCCGAAGAATTCGGTTTCATCGGCTCGGTCCTCATTATTGCGATGTATCTGATACTGATACTGCTGATCATCAGGATCGCAAGAAGAGCGAAGGATTATCTTGGAATGATGATCGCTATAGGAACGGGAGCTTTGTTTTCGTTCCAGGTATTTATAAATATCGGGGTTGTTACATCATTATTACCGAATACCGGTATCGCTTTACCGTTCATGAGTTCAGGACTCAGTGCGCTGCTCATGAACCTGATACTGATAGGTATCGTACTGAATGTCAGTCTTCAGCCGAAGACGGAAGTTCCTGTGGAGAAGGACGAATACGAATTTTTGTAGTTGTAAAAAAACTATGGGGGTGTATGTATGAATATCGGGTTTATTGCGCATGACGCAAAGAAAGTTCTTATGCAGAG
>JAGCZE010000458.1 GCA_017960415.1 Lachnospiraceae bacterium | reverse complement strand
GGGTATCGTCAGCGACGGAGTGACCGAAGCGGGCATGCACACGATCCTTGTGCTGCCCGCGGTGCTTGTCTGTCTTTATCTTTTAAGAGTGCTGTTCAGATTCCTGAGCAATTTCCTCGCTCACAAAGCCGCATGGAACCTGGTGGGCGACAAGAGAACGCGCACTTATGACAAGGTTGAGAGGATGCATCTGGGCTTTTTCCACGATAAGCAGACCGGTGACCTGATGAGCCGCATTGTCAATGATACGAGGGATTTTGAGCTGTTGTACGCGCATATGATCCCCGATACGATCACGAATGTGGTGACGTTCTTAGGAGTCCTTATAATGTTCCTTACGATCAACGCGAAGCTCGCGCTCATCACCTGCGCGCCGATCCCGCTTATATTTATCTCCGGTATTATCTTCTCGAAGAAGGTGCGCCCGTTCTTCCGCATTTCCCAGAAGAAGATGGGTGAGCTCTCGGGCAAGCTGCAGGACAATCTTTCGGGAATCCATGAGATACAGTCGTTCGGCCGCGAGGAGTACGAGACCGGACGTGTTGATGAGAAGAACTTTGAGCATATCAAGGCGATGCTCACGGCCCTGAAGATCAGCGCGATATTCCATCCGACGGTTGAGTTCATCTCGTCCCTCGGCACGGTACTGATCGTGTCCTTCGGCGGATATCTGGCTTGGAAGGAGAGCTTAAGAGTCGAGGATATCGTTGCGTTCCTTCTGTATCTGAGCCTTTTCTACGGACCGATCACGGGACTTGCGAACCTGCTCGAGAACATGCAGCAGGCTCTGGCCGGCGCGGAAAGAGTGCTGGCAGTGCTTGACGAGCCTTGCGAGATCGAGGACAGAGAAGGCGCTGTGGAGCTGAAGAAGGTAGAAGGCGGCATCGAGTTCAAGAACGTAAGCTTCTCGTACAAGACGGGCGGAGAGGTACTGAAGGACATTTCGTTCAAATGCGAACCCGGAAAGATGCTCGCACTTGTCGGCCCGACCGGTGTGGGCAAGACTACGCTCACACAGCTTATCTCGAGGTTCTACGAACCCACTGAGGGACAGATATTGCTCGACGGGCATGATATCAACGATGTAACGATAGAGAGCTTAAGGCGCAATATTTCGCCTGTTCTGCAGGATACGTTCCTGTTTAACGGAACCATCGCCGAGAACATCGGCTATGCGGTTCCCGAGGCGGATATCGAGGAGATACAGGAGGCAGCGAAGGCTGCCAACATTCACGAAGACATCCTTGCGATGCCTGACGGCTACGATACACTGGTCGGTGAGAGAGGCTTAAGGCTCTCGGGCGGACAGAAGCAGAGAGTTGCGATAGCTCGTGCGATACTCAGGCATTCGCCCGTTATCATTCTGGACGAGGCTACGGCATCCGTCGATGTGGAGACGGAGCAGCAGATACAGCAGGCTATTGCGGGAATCGCCGGCTCGCGCACGATCATCGCGATCGCGCACCGTCTGTCCACGATCCGCAGTGCTGACAAGATACTGGTCATTGAGGACGGCAAGGTAAAGGAGAGCGGAACGCACGATGAACTGGTAGCGCTCGGCGGAAGTTACGCGAGGATGAGCAGGATCCAGTCATCGGAGTCAAAGGGAATTGCGTAAATATACAGGAGGTGGGATATGAGGTATCCTAAGTTTTTACAGGGCGGCGGAAGAATAGGCTTCATCGCCCCGTCTTTCGGCTGCTCAACAGAGCCTTACAAGTCGCTGTTCATCGCGGCACAGGAGCGCTTTGCGAAGCTGGGCTACGGCCTGGTGCTCGGTCCGAACGCGTACGCCGAAGCAGGCATCGGCAAATCGAACACGCCTGAGCTCTGCGGCGCGGAGATCAATGATTTCTTTTTAAATGACAGGAGCGACGCGATCATTTCCTGCGGCGGCGGAGAGACGATGTGCGAGGATCTGCCGTTCGTGGATTTCGACGCGATCTCGAAGGCTGAACCGAAGTGGTACATGGGCTATTCGGACAATACGAACCTGACCTTTACATTGCCCACGCTGTCCGACACAGCCGCAATCTACGGTCCCTGTGCATCTTCATACGGCGCGGAGCCGGTCCATGAATCCCTGACGGATGCGTTTGATGTGATCTGCGGTAAGAAAACGTCGGTGCACAATTATCAAAAATGGGAAAAAGAAGAGCTTGACAGTGAAGAAAATCCTTACGCGCCCTACAATCTGACCGAGGACTTCAGGCTCAGAGCTTTTCGCGGTTTTGAAGAGATCACCGGGGAAAGTTGTAACGAAGCATTTTCCGTAAGTCTCATCGGCGGCTGCCTTGACTGTCTGTTCAATCTGGTCGGAACGCCGTTTGACAATGCTACCTCATTTGCGGACAGGTATGCGGATGACGGGATCATCTGGTTCCTGGAGGCCTGCGACTTAAATGTCATGAGCATCCGCCGCTCCATCTGGTCCATGGATCAGGCCGGCTGGTTTAAAAATGTGCGCGGTTTCCTGATCGGAAGACCCCTCCAGTATGATGATGCCTGGGGCGACTTCGACAGGATCGCGGCAGTCACGGGCATCCTCGGAAAATATAATGTACCGGTGATCCTCGACCTTGATATCGGCCACCTTCCTCCCATGATGCCCATCATCAGCGGCGCCTGTGCGGATGTGAAGGTGGATGGAAATACGATCGGAATAAAGTACGAGCTCCGTTGAAAACGGAGCTCGTACTTTATTCCGATCATTGCTTCTTATAAATTTTATTTACGAGCCGCTCCTCAAATGCATCCTTCGACAGCGGCCTGTCGTAGAAATACCCCTGGACCAGATTGATATCGACACCTTTGAGGAAGTCCACCTGCTCGCGGCTCTCCACGCCCTCTGTAATGACGCTCATGTTCAGCTCATGCGCCATCTTGGCTATATTTGCGACCACCACGCTGTCGCGGCGCGTATTGGTATGATTGTCGATGAAGGACTTATCGAGCTTCAGCACATCCGCCGGGAAATCACGCAGCAGGTTGAGCGAGGAATAACCGGTTCCGAAATCGTCGATCGCCATCTTGATATCGGACTCCTGCATGGATTTAATGAATTTACCGAGTTTGTCATCCTCGGCTTCGCTCATGGTCTCGGTCAGCTCAACTTCGATGTATTCCTTCGGAACGGCGTATTTTTGAATGATACTTTCGATATGTTCCGAAAAATCAGGCGATGACAGGTTGTTGCGCGAGAAATTCGTGGAGATCCGGACGGGCTCGATACCGTTGTCGATCCAATTACGGATATCACGGCAGACTCTCTCGAAAATGTAAAAATCAAGCTTGCAGATGCTGTCATCCTCTTCGAGGATCGGTATGAATTCGCCCGGAGAAACGATATTGCCGTTTCTTACCCAGCGTACCAGAGCTTCCGCGCCAGCCAGGGTATTGGTCATCGTATTGACCTTCGGCTGGTAGAAAGGATTGAATTCACCCTGCTCCAAAGCCGTGGGGAACACCTCCAGCAGCTGTTTGCGGCGCAATACCTGCTCATGCAGCTCCAGCGTGGAGAAAACATAAGGGGTATGGGACTTGTTCATCGCAACGTTGAGGGCTGTTGAACAGCGTCCAAGAATTGCTTCGCTGTCAAGAGTATTGTCGTCAATATCGTAGCAGCCCGCTACAGCTCCGATGATAACCGGAAGGTTCTGTCCGTCCATGCTGATGCGTGTTTCTATACCGTCTAAAAGCTTCAGAAGCTCTTCAGTCCGCTCTTTTTTCAGCATCACGATAAACTTGTCACCGGTGAGCCTTCCGGCGAATTCGTCCTTGTTCGTAAATTTATTCAGAAAATCGGCATACTGCAGCAAGATATCATCTGCATTCTGCTTGCCATAACGGCGGTTGATCAGGCCGAAATTCTTGAGATTCAGGTAAAAAGCGTTGAATTGAGTCAGTTCGCCGGTCTTTCGTAATCGGGTCACATAGGTGCGTAGGCCGGCTGCATTGGGCAGACCGGTCATGGAGTCGGTCTCTGCGGCCTTGAGTGCAACCATATCCTTCAGATAATGAACGCAGTTGTCCTTATGATTATAATGATTGTGGATCGCGATCGCCATTTCCTCGCAGGTATCGTAACCGCAGCATGAACAGTTGATATGACGGGATTCCTCGCCCTTCTTGTTCATCTCGATAAAGATCATGTTCAGCTCTTCTTTATCGGGAATGCGGCGTACGTACTGGTGTGAAAGATCGGTATATTCACGCAGATAATCCTCAAGTTTCAGGTCTGCGAACTGCCTGTTCAGGCTCTCGAGACGTTCACTCGGTGTTGAAAGCCTTGACCAGGCACTGTCTTCGGTATTTTTCTTTACTCCTTCTTTGATTTCATGCAGGCTGTACAATGAGTCATCCGTAACCGCTTTTGCCAGCTCGGTGCCGGTACCGCACAGACATCCCTTCTCGCAGTTCAGTGCGTCAATGAACAGGAACGGAGTTTTTTTATTTACGATACGATCACTGTTCTGCTGCAGATAATGATACAGTCTCTTCTCGCCTTCAACCTGGCGGACGAATACGTCATCGCCCAGCAGCCAGACAACATTTTCCTTTAGGCCTCCGGGCATAGGGTAAATAGAGCCTAAGCCGTATTCGACCTCCTCAGCGGCAGGCTCGCCGTAGATATTGTTTTTCCTTACATGATCGATCAGATGGTCGAAGGTGACGTTGTAATTGACCAGACCATGATTGTTGGGATCGTCGATCTCAAGCTTCTTGGCTATGCAGGGACTGATAAATGCAAGCTTGTCTGTGATCTTAAGTTCTTTTCTGGCATATGTCGCAGCGCACATCAGCGGGCTCTGAACCGGAAACAGCTTCGGGATCATCTCCGGAATATATCTTTCGATATAGCCAACAACCGCAGGGCAGGGCTGTGATATCCCGCCTGTGAAATCATGTTCTTTTATGTAGTTAATATAACCCCAGGTGGTGATATCCACACCGAAGGACACATTGATCAGACGATTGACACCCAATGCCTTCAGGCCGCCGAGTATCCGGGCATACTCATCCGGATAATTTGCGGGGAAGGAGGGCGCGATCAGCAGAGAGATTTTTTCTCCGTTCTTGAGATCTTCAAAGAAGCGTTCGGTAACATCACGGAAATTACGCGCATTGTGCTCGCACACATCAAAGCAGGC
>JAGCZE010000457.1 GCA_017960415.1 Lachnospiraceae bacterium | reverse complement strand
GAGACGCCTTGGGCAGTATCACCCAAAGCGCCATTGCTTTTATTGACGTATAATAATCCATTTTTAATGCTTTGTCAACAATTTTTTTCGTTACTTATCCTGATATTTGTCAGAGCCACCTGGTCACCGGTGATCGCAGCATATATCTTCTTGTTTATCCCGGTAATGGTTGCGGTGTTGCAGATGGATATTCCGGCATTCTCCGTGCTTACGGTGATGCTGTTTCCTTCAACCTTAAATGTAACTTCGGTATCGAAACCTTCCTGATTGATCTTTTTCCACACATCCCAGCTCTCAAAGGCTTCCGTTTTGGTAACGCGAAGCTTGGCCGAGGCGTTCGGATCGCACTCCCAAAACTCGCCGTCAAAGCGCATAAAAGCCAGATCGCGGTATGTGCTGCCGTTTACAACACCATCATCCGAACAGAATATGTCAATAAACGGGCAATGCCATACGAGTCTTGCGGTAGGCAGGCATTTTGAGTGAAACGATATCTTCAGCCCGTCTTTTATCAGGATCCCTTCGGAATGGGCGGTACGGTAGCCGTTTATCTGAACATTGGGGATATCGCCTGCGGGGACGTTGATATAGCTGATCTCTTCTGCAATCCTCGGGATATAATCTTCGGGAGACTCATCCTGGGCCTTGATCATATTGATGTCGGTGAACCGGCAATTCTCACCGGTCAGGCCGATATACATAAATCTTGTGCTGTCGGGCAATACAACTATGATCTCGGCTGATCTTGCTTTGCCAAATATGCGGATAAGCGCATGATCTTTTATCCTGACTGCTTCGATCTTATAATCGCCGTTTTTCTTAATTACCGGTGAACCCTCATTATCGACGCTGACCTGTATCTTCCTTGCACCGGCCTTATTGGTCTTCATTCCGTAAAGGATCTCGCCGTATTCGAAATAATTCAGATCCCTGATCTCTTTTTCATCCGTATGAACCTTTCCGTCCAGCGAATCAAAGAGTATCAGCGAAGGCAGAGGGAACGTTCCCGAAGCCTCTTCGGCAGACATTACCGACATCGATACGGTTGTCATGAAGGAATTGATCAAAATACCTTCTGATACCGTACTCCTGTATTCGTCTATTACCAGTTCCCGGTTTGAGCCATTTTCGCCGAGTTCCGCATGTTCACTCATTTCATACTCGAGATCCTCATCTATAAGATGGAGCATAAGACGGGCATATTCCGGATCGAACTGGGTCCCCGTTCCTTTGACGATCTCCTCACGCACCTTCTGCTGCGGGATCGGATCACGGTAGCTTCTTTTTGAGCTCATTGCATCATAGGCATCCGCCACCGAGATGATCCTTGCCATTTCGGGGATGTCTTTCTTTTTCAAGCCTTCCGGATAACCTTTGCCGTCATAGCGTTCATGATGGCTGCGCGCTCCTATGCTCAGGTACGGGAATTCATTTATACTTCCGAGTATCTGTGCTCCGAGAATCGGATGCTGCTTTATCGTTTCGTATTCTTCGGGCGTCAGCTTGCCTTCTTTGGTAATAATGTTCTCCGGGATACCTATCTTTCCGATATCGTGAAGCAGTCCCGCATAATAGATCTCTTCGCATTCCTGCCCGCTCTTGCCGTTCATCTCGGCAAGTCTTCTCGCATAAGTGGCAACCCTCGAAGAATGACCGTGTGTATACTTATCCTTCGCATCTATTGAGCTCGCAAATGCCGTTATGACTTCTTTGGTCAGGTTCTGGAGCTTGAATCCTGCCTTTTCTATCTCACCGACATAATCATCGAGCTTGTCATGAAGCTCCTGACGATATACCGTAGAAAGGTAGATATAGTATTCAAGGATGCACAATGCTGTTATGGAATCCGTATAGCTCGGTGTTACGGCATTGACTTCGAGATATGCGACCAGGAAGCCCTGAATGACCATTACTACGAGGACCACGCTTTTGCGAAGGTTTTTCTTTCGAAATGAAGTGATCGATATCAACAGCAGCCAGACAAGGTAGAACAGCTGGGAAATATAAATGGAATATCGAAGCGGACCCGCATACCAGCGATTGTCCGGTCCTATATGAAAAGCGATCTCGCTTCCGAAAAGAGCGGTCGAGAAAATGACCGCGTTGATGATCGCCGGGAGTGCATAGAGCAGCTTATGCCTGCTGTCATTCATGATAATGAGTATTTCCGTGAGGATCAGGCTCGGACGCAGGATATAACTGAGTGTGCTCGTCAGCGTATGTATCCGGACAACTCTTTTGATCTCCTCGGCAGTAAGCCCGCTGATATCCGTATTGGCATTCACTGTCGAAGCCCAGGTCAGGACTATCATTATCGTAATGCTCAGCGCAAACATATTCGTTGCCGGTATCTTTACGTCCCTGTTCACGATCATCATGGCGACGAGTGCAAGCAGGATCATGATCGGCATAAAATTCAATAAAAAATACGTAGCTATCATATTTCTTTTTCGTCTTAAGGAGGCTTTTATCCCATAAAAAATTACGCCAATAAAAAAGTTTATGATATTATATACTATCTGACCCGTTTTGGCAAATATTGTTTATCAGGCCTGATTTGTCGCGATTTTCCGGGAAAATAGCCTGTCGGTGACAATATATAAAAATACCTGTATTTGATAGTATGTAAAAATGGCCCTCTGCGGATGACCGGGACAAATCAGTCCTCACGCCGCCCGCAAAGAGCCATTTCTGTATTTTAATTTGTGCAGTTTTTATGTCTGCAGTCAGCAGTTTTATTCCACATCCTGCAATGCTGCGAAATCTTCCTCGCCCGTTCTGATCTTAACGACCTTCTCAACAGGATATACAAAGATCTTGCCGTCGCCGATATGACCGGTATAAAGAGCTTTTTTCGCTGCTTCGATAACTTTCTCCACAGGGATCTTGCTGACTACGACTTCTACCTTTACCTTCGGAAGCAGTGTCATATCCATCTCGACTCCACGGTACATCTCGCCGGCACCCTTTTGAACGCCGCAGCCCATAACCTGGGTTACGGTCATACCGGTTACGCCGAGGTCGTTCATGGCCTTCTTCAGCTGATCGTAACGTGTCAGCTTCGCAATAATGACAACCTTGCTGATGCCGGTTGCCGGAAGCGGATTGCTGACCTTGACGGCCGCTGCCTTTTCGAATTCGCCGGCTTTGTCGTAATCCTCGGTTCCGAGACTGGTGTTCTCGTTTACATCCATCGTCATGGTGTTGGCAATATCCATGATCGCAAATCCTGCGTAAGCACTCGGAAGTCCGTGCTCTGTCTGGTCAAGACCGATGATCTCTTCTTCCTTTGAAACCCTGAGTCCGAATATAGCCCTGATCGCAAAGAATGTAAGAGTAATGGTTACTACTGTCCAGGCTGCAACAGATGCAAAACCGAGAAGCTGCAGTCCGAGGAGTTTGAATCCGCCGCCGTAGAACAGGCCTACGAGCTCATTGCCAGAGGCATCCGCAATGCTGTAACCGGGTGCTGTGTTGGTGGCAAATAAGCCAACTGCTATCGTACCCCAGATACCGTTAATGCAGTGAACCGCAACCGCACCGACGGGATCGTCGATATGAAGCTTGTAATCAAGTACCCATACACCGAAGCATACCAGAAGTCCCGCAACCGCGCCGATCACGATGGCACCGAAAGCATCCGTTACATCGCAGGGAGCGGTAATAGCAACCAGACCTGCCAGTGAAGCGTTCAGACACATTGTGATATCGGGCTTGCCATATTTGATCCAGGTAAAGATCATACAGACAACTGTAGCGATCGCCGGAGCGATGGTAGTTGTAACAAATACAGATGCAAGCTGTTCTTCTGTCGTACATGCAGCTCCGTTGAAGCCGTACCAGCCGAGCCACAGGATGAACACACCGAGGGCGCCGATGGCAATGTTATGT
>JAGCZE010000456.1 GCA_017960415.1 Lachnospiraceae bacterium | reverse complement strand
GGATCATTTCTGCGTATCCTTTTATCATTGTCAAAGGCGTGCGAAGATCATGAGAGACATTTGACAGGAGCTGCATCTGGAAATCCCTTGAAATGTTCAGCTTGTTGTTCGTCTGATCCAAAGTATCGTTCAATGCGTCAAGCTCTGAACAGAAACCCTTTTCATATTCGGGAGAATAGTCCTTTTCACTGAGCTTTTCAGCTTTTCGGCAGAGGGTATCCACCGGCTTTGAAAACTTCTTTGAGAGGAACCAGGATAGAACAAAACCTGCAGCCAGTGACAATACCGTTACCAGTGCGAGAATCTTCTGAAGAATGCTTACAGAAGCTCCTACAGCGTTCATTGGCGTACTTATATAAAGAATAGATTGGCTTTCCTCACCGTGGAAGTTTATATATGTGCCATATACATAATAATCGTCGTTGGTTCGTTCTACATACTCTCCTGTGCTTTCTTCAAGCATTTCAAGAACATCATCGAAATCATCGGGCAAAGACCTGTAATCAGTTTTTTCTGAGTTTTTTCCATCCGGTTTGGACGGTTTCCTTTCGGGCTGATCGGAAGCGGAATCCATTTGATCTTCGGACTGGTCGGAAGATAAATCTTTTTGATCTGATACCGTGTGCTCCTGCGGGTGGCTCGTCATTTCATTTTCAAACTGACTCTCCCCGGAACGGCTCTTGGTATGCTTACTCTTGAATTCATCGGAGCTGTAGATTATATCACCGTTTTCATCCGCAACCACGACAAGTATGGAGTTTTTACGGGCAATGGTATCGATCTTTTTTTCAATATCGGGTTTTGCACTGTTCGTAATTATTTCTTCAGCGGCTTCCCTGGTATCGGAAATAAGCATCCTGTTGTAAAGACCCTGCAGGAATACTGTCTGCAAAAGCCAGAGAACGATAAAGATAAAAGCGGTGAACAGTGCAAAGTATGTCCATAGCTTTGTTTTAAAGGTTTTTGTTTTAGTCTTCAAATTTATACCCCGTTCCCCGGATAGTCTGTATCCGGTCCCTGCATTTACCGAGCTTGCTGCGAAGCAGCTTCATTTGCGAATCAACGATCCTGTCTTCACCAAAATAATCATATCCCCATACTTCATTCAGTATCTGGTCTCTGGTAAGCACTATGCCTTTGTTTTTCATCAGATAAACAAGAATGGAGTATTCTTTGGAAGTGAGCTCAGTCTTTTCGCCGTCTGCCCATACGCTGTGTCCGAGTATGTCAACTCGGATGCCGCCGTATTCGAGAAAACGATCATTATTCTCTGCCTGTTTGTTTTGAGCGGTACTGCCCGTGTGCCTTTTGATCACCACATTGATCCTTGCCATAAGTTCCTTCGGAGAGAACGGTTTGGTCACATAATCATCAACACCCACTTCGAATCCGAATAATTTGTCAAATTCGGTTCCTTTTGCCGACAGCATGATCACAGGGATGTCTTTTTGAGCGCGTATTTTCTTAACTGCCGAGAATCCGTCAACATCGGGCATCATGACATCCATTATGATACAATCATAATCTTTGGAAATGCAGGCATTGATCGCTTCGCTGCCGTCTGAGGCCGTTTCAACTTCGTATCCCTCTCTCTTGGCATATCTTTCAATAAGGCTGACGATATCGGCTTCGTCATCTACGACAAGTATTCTGCTCATAATCGGACCTCCCGGAATCTGGAATAATAACAAAACCCGTATAAGCTGATTATACACCCGGATAACTTAGTAATCAAAGTGAAAATCAGCTTATAGCATATATAGTGTTTTATTTGACTTTTATTTTTATAGTCTTTTTAGTGACTGATCCGTCGGAGGAGGTGACTTTTATCCTCACCTTGTACGTTCCGGCAGGAGTGCCTTTCTTTACTGTGACCTTTCCCTTAGAGGATATTATGATATAGTCGGATGAACTACTGTAGTATTTTACTACCGATACGGTTTCGCCGTTTGAATCCTTGATCACGGAATAGGACTTCTTTGTTGACTCGAGAGTGGTTGCTTTAAATGTTTTGGTTACATTCTTAAATGTTACTTCCGAAGATGCTGAAGCAGTAACCGTACCTGATTTAAATCCGCTCAGGGGACTCTCGCTTGTATAGGCTGTATCGCCGACATAAAGGGTATATCCGTTATAGTCGATAGTACCGCTTCCGGAAACGGAGCTTACATATGAATCAGCGGTGAGCTTCCATGCAGAGCTTGCATCTATGCTTACATCAACGGTTCCTTTATCGGATTCTGATGTGTTTATACTGCCTTCGAAGATCGAACTGTCAGTCAGATTGAGGCTGAGCTTCGAGTTGTTATCATCCTTTACAGCGGTATTGCTTACTACGATGTTTCCTGTCAGTTTCTGTGAATTGGCATTCAATGTTGCGATATTGTCAGCACCGCTCCAGCCGTCATTTGTGACCGTAAGAAGAGTATTATCGGAATCCTTATTGACGATTTCGACGCCGTTTAAGTTGATAACGGCATTCGTATTGGTTACATGGAATACTTCTCCGTTCAAGCTTGTTAAGGTACAGCCTGTCATAGTAAATACGGATGTTCCGCTGTCGGCATCACCTGACATAGACTGGTACAGGAAGATCGAATCATAATGAGTGGCATTTCCGTTTGTTTTGGTGTTATTTGCCGTAAGATTGACATTTTCGAGTGTAACCGTGTTTTTACCTTCAATTACGACGCCTTCGGAAAGGTTCGAGATCAGATCGGCATTTTTAACGGTTATGTAGGCTGTAGAATACACTGCCGGAGAGCCAAGTCCGTTGGTGGTATAGGTTCCGCCGTCAACAGTCACGGTTCCTCCACCGCGGTCTGTTCTGATGGCTGCAGAGGATTGACCGGACGTAGTAATCGTAAGATTGGTCGCATAAGTGGTTCCTCCGCCGGTAGTCATTATTCCGCCGCTTCCGTTACCTTCCGTTGTGATCGTGGAGTCGGAAATGTATACGGTAGTTCCGTCGCCCGACGCACCGTTTTTGCCTCCGTTGCCGCCGTATGAGAATACACCGTTGGCTCCGCTGGCGTTAGTGTATATTTCGGCATTACTGATATAAAGAACCGCGCCGTCTTTTGCAAGAACAGCGGCATTCTGGCCATAGAAGTTGCAGTTATCTCCGCCGTCGGAGGATCCAGTCTTGCTGACTGTAAAACCGTTTTCGGTAACGGTACTTCCGCTGACAATAAGTGCAGATACGTCTGCGGTATCGGATGAAATGCTCTTTCCGGTCTCCGTTGTATCGGATGTAATGGTTTCCGTTGCATCATAGGTTACGGAAGAATCGCTAACTTTTACAGCCTTTATTTCGGCAGTAAGACCTGTTTCAGGAATTGACGGAAAGGCAGTACGAGATCTGTCGGATGCTGAAACAAGTTCAGC
>JAGCZE010000455.1 GCA_017960415.1 Lachnospiraceae bacterium | reverse complement strand
TCACTGCCCCACATCAGCTTTTCCATACCGCAGATATCACGTGCTTCAAGGATCGCGTCTATTGCGGAAGGATATGGATAAAACTCCTTGTGAAATAGCCAGGTCAGTCCGCCGCTTTCAATATAAACATTCTTATTCCGGGCAAGTTCTATCTGCTTTTGCCAGTCGGGGGTCGTTACCATGCCGAAATGACCGATTGCAACACGCAGATCAGGACATTCGTTGATCACATCCTGCATGCTTTCTACCTGTTCGTCTCCGTCAGCCAGATCGATAGCAATATACTTCCTAGCGCTCTCTACTGTCTTAAATACATCGATAATAGCTGTCAGATCTTTATTCTTCAATCGCCCGGCGCATATTTTGACACCGTCGAAATACCGTGCTGAAGGATCGTTTAATATTCTTTCCGAAAATGAGCCTGTATAACCATGCTTCCGATCGCAAATATACCCTTCATCCTCATAAAGCGCAGTGATCCTGAACCTGTCGGGGTATTTTTTTCGTACTTCGAGAAGATATTCATCCTGATTGCCGTCAAGATACTCCTGTGTGACCGCGCAGGCATTTACACGGGCATAGTCCATATTGGCCAGCAGGCGTTCAGCGGTGTTCCGGTTATCCTCCATATACGGAGGCATCATCTGGTGTATGCCGCCTAAAAACGTGGTCTTTCCGTTACCAACCGCAGAAACAGGCATACCGCCTACGAGTCCGTCCTGCTTCTCCCACAGATGCACATGGGCATCTATTATTATTGAATTCCATTCTGTCATCAATTATACCCTCAAAACTCTATCAGCACCTTTGCAAGGCTTCCGTCATTCTCAGCAAGTGCCTTGAATGCATCCGCGGCCTGATCCACAGGATAAACGCGGCTTACCATATCGAGAACATTGACCTTACCCGATGCGATCAGATCGATAACAGCCTGAAAATCACGGGCATATGAGTTGCGGCTTCCGAAAACGTTCAACTCTTTCTTGAGCAGTATCGAATGCAGGAAAGTCGTTTCCTTTTTACCGTTTCCGATCAAAATGATATTTGCGGCAAAAGCAGCACAATCAATGCAGTTTAAGAAGGTTACCGACTGTCCGCACGCCTCAACACAAACATCAAAGCCATTTCCGCCGGTGATCTTCATAGCTTCTTCTTTGATATCTGTCTTCGCCGAATTAATTACTCCGGCAGCTCCGAAATGAAGGGCTTTTTCAAGTCTTCCGTCAAGAACATCCGCCACATATACTTCGGCGCCCTGCGCTTTTGCCGCTATCAGAGCAAACAGGCCTATCGGACCAGCGCCTACGATCAGAATCTTGTCGCCTTCATTTACCTTCGCCCTGTGAAGCGCATGATAGCTGATCGTAAACGGTTCAACCAGAGCAAGTTCCTTTGCCGAGAGCCCCTTGCCGTCATAAATACGCTCCACCGGCATCACGATATATTCACGGAAACTTCCGTCTCGCTGTACACCCATGGTCTGATTGTCGGTACAGCAGTTTACAAACCCGCGCTTGCATGAATAGCAGTGTCCGCAGTTAAAATAGGGATTGGCGGTTATGATATCGCCTGCCTTGAGCCCGCGGTCATTCTCCGGAATCGAAACTATCTCGGCACTGAATTCATGTCCGGGGATCCTGGGATATGTGGTAAAGGGCTGATTGCCGGTATAACTGGCGACATCCGCACCGCAAATACCGCAGTACAGCACCTTCAGCAGGGCTTCATCCTCCTTCGGCACAGGCTTTTCAGTATCCGTAAGTCCAATCTTAAACGGTTCTTCAATCAATACAGTTTTCATCTTCCTTTAACCTCTCGCAATATATTCGGGATTCCAGATAACTGCCGTCTTCATCGGCGCATTTTTACTGTAGATCCTGTTCTTATAAGCCCCCATTGGGTCATTTGTAAATTCATCCTTATCGATCAGCTCGACTATCTCATTATAACTGCTCTGTGCCAGCAGCTCAATGGCCTTTTCCATATGATCCTGCCTGAAATTGATCGAACCCATTATAAGATGGTTCTCAAACCCGAAAGGCATTGTATCAAATGAGATCGTAGGCCCGAGCGAAAAGCTGTTATACAGGCCGTTACAGCCGAGAACCTTATGTTCGAAAGCGATCCTGTGCTCTACATTGCTGCCGCTGACGCCTATGAACGTGGTGGCGCGTCCTCCGAGCTTTTTAACGATCGCTTCCGCAAGCTCGGCTTCCGAATCGTATGTATTCCTCAAATACTCTGCCTGTCCTTTTGTCTGCTTGAGCGCATAAGTAACTTTCTGCGAATCTTCGGGACTTCTGGCAACGAACAGTACTTTTGCGTTCTTATGATTCCTGCAGATCAGATCGCCAATGAACATTCCGGTGGTTCCGAGACCGAATATAACGGTTCTGTCGAATATCTCTTCTTTTGCCTTGTCCCTTGCGGTCTGCTCATCGCATTTATACTTCCGCATCGCAACGCGGAAATTGTGGGCACTTCCGAGATCTTCCATCCGCTCGAGCTGGAACAGCATGCACGCAAACGGATCAGGAAATACCATTTTCTTCGCAAATTCCAGATCAAGCTTGCCGTCTTTTACATATCCGTCCGGAATCTTTAAAAGCATATCGGGATGGAAATACTGCTTGTCGGCAAATAAGCCGTCCGCCTGATCGCATCCGTATTCAAAATATGTCTCATCTTCGGTATATCTGGTGGGATCGAAGCTATCCCCTCCGCGTATCAGAACGATCGCAAAGCGGTTCTCCGACGGAACCCACACGATACCCTCATGTCCGTTGATCAGCCTGTTCCTTCCCGCAGGGAACTTCGCAGTAAGCCTGCCTTCGCTGCCCATATGCATCAGTTCATTATCGGTTCCGCAGAAACCTATCATTACAGGCTCGCACAGAATACCTTCCTTTAACTCTTCGCCTCTCAGACGCTGCCTTTTTACATTTTCTATCTCAACATCGCCGTAGACCAGCGGTTTGATGGGATCATTCTGAAAATACGTTCCGTGAACGATCATAGGAATAAGCCTCCTTATCTGTTATACATACCGGCCCAAAAACCGACTGAGCAAATTATACCACTCTGATTTTTAAAAATCCATCATGATTTAATGAACATAGCATTCCGTTATTTACGATAATTACTGCCTGTAATGTAAAAATCTTTTACCTGTCTTAATAAAATTTTATTTGTTTTATAATCAAAGAAGTATTATAATAGTTCGGTGTGGTTTTTTAAACCATAACATAAAGATTTTAAAATCATTTGTTTTCTGTAAATTGCGCATATAAATATACAGAGTACTGAGATTTAGGAAACAAAAGATATATACGGAGGTTTTTGATGTACAAATTAGGAATCGATATCGGCTCAACTACAGTCAAGGTTGCGCTGCTGGATGAGAAGAACGAGCTTATTGCCTCGAATTATAAAAGGCATTTCGCTAATATCCAGGAAACCCTGTTTGACCTTGTGGATGAGCTGACACATAAAATACCGAATGAACAGGTATCGCCTGTTATTACCGGTTCGGGCGGTCTGGCTCTGGCCAATGTGCTGGAAATACCCTTCATTCAGGAAGTAATTGCGGTTTCCACAGCACTTGAGGCACTTGATAAGCATCCCGATGTTGCTATCGAGCTCGGCGGCGAGGACGCGAAGATCATATATTTCGGGCAGACCATAGAACAGCGTATGAATGGTATCTGCGCCGGCGGTACGGGTTCATTTATCGACCAGATGGCAACTCTGTTGAAAACCGATGCCGCAGGTCTGAATGAATATGCGAAAAACTATAAGGCGATCTATCCTATCGCTGCACGCTGCGGTGTATTTGCGAAGTCGGATATCCAGCCCCTGATCAATGAAGGTGCTACGAAGGAAGACCTTTCTGTTTCGATCTTCCAGGCAGTTGTGAACCAGACCATCTCGGGTCTTGCCTGCGGTAAGCCTATCCGCGGTAAGGTAGCTTTCCTGGGCGGTCCGCTTCATTTTCTTTCGGAGCTCAAAGCCGCATTTATCAGGACGCTGAACCTTTCGGATGATTGTGTTATCGCACCTGAGAATTCCCATCTTTTCGCGGCAATGGGTTCGGCAATGAATTCGGTGCTGCTTCCGGGCGGTATTCCGAAGCCCGAAAAGGACATTTACAAACTTACTATAGATGAACTTGCGGCACGTTTGAACAAGCGTATTGATATCCAGTTCGAGGTCAACCGCCTTCGTTCGTTGTTTAAGGACAGCGGTGAATACAATGATTTCAGGGTACGCCATGCTCAGCATACGGTCCACAAAGCCGAACTTGCTTCGTACCGCGGAAATGCTTATCTCGGAATCGATGCCGGTTCTACGACCACAAAGGTCGCTTTGGTCGGCGAAGACGGAGAGCTGCTGTATTCGTTCTATTCCAACAATAACGGTTCACCATTAAAGACCGCCATCAGATCGATCAAGGAAATTTACGGGATCAAGCCCGAAGGCGTAAAGATTGTTCGTTCCTGCTCCACCGGATACGGCGAGGCGCTGATAAAGGCCGCCTTGAACCTTGATGAAGGCGAAGTTGAGACGGTTGCTCACTACACTGCAGCAGCTTTCTTTGATAAAAATGTTGATTGTATCCTTGATATCGGCGGGCAGGATATGAAATGCATCCGTATCAAGGATCATGCAGTCAATTCGGTTCAGCTGAACGAAGCCTGCTCATCGGGCTGCGGTTCCTTCATTGAGACATTTGCGAAGTCGCTGAATCTGGAAGTTGCCGATTTCGCAAAAGTAGCTCTTTTTGCAGAGAATCCCATCGATCTGGGTTCACGATGCACCGTATTTATGAACTCTAAGGTAAAACAGGCCCAGAAGGAAGGCGCTACGGTTGCCGATATTTCTGCAGGTCTTGCTTACTCTGTCATCAAAAATGCGCTTTATAAGGTTATCAAGGTTTCCGATCCCAGGGATCTTGGCGATCGCATAGTTGTTCAAGGCGGAACCTTCTATAATGACGCTGTTCTCCGGGCTTTTGAGACGATCCTCGGTGCTGATGCGGTTCGTCCCGATATCGCCGGAATCATGGGTGCATTCGGTGCAGC
>JAGCZE010000454.1 GCA_017960415.1 Lachnospiraceae bacterium | reverse complement strand
CAGGAAACTGATGATCGAGAAACATATTCCCTGTACACTGTACCTGGGTGCAGGGAAGGACGAACAGGGTAAGTTCGTTGCTCATGCGTGGACAAGAGCGGGAAAATACTATGTGACCGGAGGCGACGGGGCGCAATATGCCTGTGTGGCGAAGTTTGCGAATTATTAATAAATCCTCTTTTATAGATATGAAAAGAGAAAAAAACCTTCTTTTCATTTTGAAAAGAAGGTTTAAAAACAATATTCGCAGATTGATTGAATAAAGCAGAATTGTTGATGACCAAATTAAAACCGCCACCACCAGAAAGGCTTTTTAGAGCCATATCCGTAATTATTACCTGAATTATGATTTCCGGAATTATTGCATCCGGGTGTGGGAGTGCAGGAATTTAAACTGGGCGGAGTTTTCTCAACGTCCGGACAAGTTGACTGATTCAGAGCAAGCTCTTCAATTTCGGGTGTGTTCCAAGTTTTCATGTTTTTTCCTCCGTTTAACGAATAGTATACATAACTTACTTAACTGGTAAGAGCTTATCATGCATTTACAAAGTTTACAAGTTTTCTTACAGATTTGATAGAATTTTTTATCGCATAACGTGAAGTTGTATCCTGTTTTTGTTCAGAAATTCTGATGTTTCTCAACTCTGAGAGGGCGCGACAGGGCTGGTGAATCGGGCTGAAAGGAACAAAAGAAGAATATTACTGCATTTTGAAAGTGACTGAATAGGGGTTGGAATGGAGAGTTTTATGGAAAAGTATTATTACACAATATACGGTCTTACCGTTGCTTCGGATTATGAGTTTCCGCAGTTTCTCAGCATTGACAGGCCGGATGCTCCGACTGATATTGAGATAGTTTACGGAGGCATCCCGGACGGGATCATGCAGGCGATAGAACATGGACAGAAAGCCGGCGATCGCTATCATGAAAAGTGGTTCAAGAATATAGCCGGTATCTTCTGGATACATGATGACCGCGCGATCAATTTTACGGAATATGGCCGGGGGACTGTGGATGATGCCGCAGTGTACATTCCGGGCATGTGCTTTTCGATCCTTCTGTGGTATCGCAAGATGATCATGATTCACGGGGCTTGCCTCAGGTACAATGATAAAACCATTATAATTGCCGGAGACAGCGGTGCGGGGAAGTCTTCTGCGTCTACGGCATTGCTTGATCGAGGTGCGTTGCTGATAGCGGATGATGTGACCGGGATAGGAATTGAAAACGGAGAGTATTATTCGTATCCGGCGTTTCCTGCCCAGAAGCTGTGTGTGGATCGTATGGATGCGAACGGCATCGATAAAACAGGACTCAGACAGATCAGATACGATCTGAACAAGTTTGAGATACCACGCCCGGAACAGTTCTATAATGAGAAGAGCAAGGTTGATGCCATGTTCAGGCTGGAGTTGAAAGAAGTAAATTCCGTTGATTTCAACCCTGTCAACGGTGCCGAGAAGATCAAAGTCCTGACAGACTCGTTATCTACCAGGTGGATGTACTACGACGATTTCCGCTTCGAACCCGATGATCTGAAAAGGTGCATCGGTTTCGTCAGGGATTTGCCGATGTATAGAATAGCGAGAAATCCGGCTGCGGACACATTGAACGAGATTGTTTCATTTATCGAAGCAAAACTGAAATAACAACGCTGTATTTGTAATTGTTTTAAATCTATGATACTGTATAAATGTGATAACCCTGAATCGTCAGGATTAAGTAACTCAGATCCCTCCCCGGGGATCGGATAGGAACGTTAACCATGGGAATGAAGGAAGCCTGGAAAGACCGGGACAATCAGTATAAGTATGCCAAATGGCTTGCGAAATACTCCAAGCCTTATATGGGGCGCATCGCGCTCATGATGGTATTCAGCATCCTGACTACGGTGATCTCGTTGTGGATGGTGCAGATTTCCAAGGATATTATCGATAATGCGACGGGCGGCAGGCCTTTTGTCACATTTTTGATCGTTTACTTTGCGATGCTGATCGGACTCGAGGTCATCAGTGTCATCGGGGCGCTGATCTCAGCAGTGCTGAATGAGAAGTTTTCGTTTGGTATCAGGAAGCAGATTTATGACAAGATCATCAGATCCCACTGGATGGATGTAAAGAAATACCATACGGGCGACCTGATGACGAGGCTGACTTCCGACGCGGGAACCATTGCCGAAGGCATCATAGGGACAATACCGAGCATCATAGTCCTGTGCGTCGAACTGCTGATGGTGTTTGTGACGCTGTTCATGTATTCGCCGCTGCTTGCGGTGTTTGCGCTGCTCGTGGCGCCGGTTGCCGCACTTTCGTCATGGTGGCTCGGAAGGAAGCTTAAGAAGCTCCAGATCAAAGTTTAGGAATCTGAGTCGAATTACCGTTCTTTCCTGCAGGAGAGCCTGGCAAACCTGCTGGTCGTAAAATCATTTTCAAATGAAGATTATTCCGTTGACAGACTGACACAGCTGCGTGAAGAACGCTTCTTCTGGGTATTTAAGAAGACGAAGATGAGCCTTGCGAGCAGCACGGTCATGTCCATGGCTTTCCAGCTCGGTTATATCGTGGCTTTTGCTTACGGTGCATGGCAGATTTATACAGGGCAGATCACATACGGTACGATGACCGTGTTCCTCTCGCTTGTAAACAGGGTTCAGAGCCCCGTTATCGGCCTGGCACAGCAGATTCCGAGAGTTGTTTCGGTGCTTGCGTCCGCAGGCAGGGTCATGGAGCTTCAGAACATTCCGCTGGAGGATCGCCTGCCCGGCAGCCTTACTTCCGACAAGATCGGTGTCGATATCGAACACCTGACTTTCGGATATACGGATGATATTGTTCTACAGGACGTTTCAATCAGGATCGATCCCGGTGAATTTGTTGCGATCATCGGCGAGTCCGGCATCGGCAAGACCACACTGCTGCGTATCATCATGTCATTTATGAGCAGTTACGAGGGAAAAGTCAATTTCTTCGATAATAACAACAATGCCGATCCGGCAAATGCCAATACGAGAAAGTATATTTCCTACGTTCCGCAGGGCAATACCTTGTTCAGCGGTACGATCCGCGAAAATATCAGGATGGGCAAGCTTGATGCCACCGATGACGAGATGTGGGAGGCTCTGAAGCTGGCAGCGGGCGATGAATTCGTGAGGGAACTGCCGCAGGGGATCGATACGGTGATAGGAGAGCGCGGACACGGTATTTCCGAAGGACAGGCGCAGCGTATCGCGATAGCGAGAGCGTTTGTCAGAAAGGCTCCGCTGCTGATCCTTGACGAGGCTACCTCAGCACTTGACGAAAGAACAGAAAAAGAGGTGATAAGCGGCCTTCAGCAGCTTTCACCCCGTCCCACCTGCGTGGTTGTCACACACAGGAAGAGTATTCTCGAATATTGTGACAGAGAGATCAAGATCGAGAACAAGAATATGGAAGAAGTACAGTAAATCCGGTTTCTTTGTTGGAATTGAGATACATCCTCAAGAACAGGAACACGGAAGAAGTATAGTAAATTCGGTTCCTTTGCCGGTTTCGCTGCGGACATCTATGGTTCCGCCGTGTCTTTCGACAATGGCACGCGCGATGGAGAGCCCAAGGCCGCTGCCGGTCCTTGTTCCGGGAGTGCGGGCATCCGAACCGGTAAAAGTTCTCGTAAATATGTGTGGTAGCGCCTCGGGTGCTATCCCACAACCGTTATCCGAGACGGTTATACGGAGATTGTATGATGTGGGGACATTACCCGGTCCGGTCTGCGCCTTCCCGGCTGCAATCCTCGCTCCAAGCCTGATATAAGTTGCCTTCTCACCCGCATATTTGGCCGAATTCGTCATCAGATTGTCGAGCACGCGGACCATCTTCTGGGGCTCGACATTGATCGTACACTTGAGGTCCGTCGGCACATCGAGCTGCATGTCAAAGGCATCGTAGCGCGAATCTACGATAGCATCATAGAAATATTCCTCAAGGAACGTGCAGGCATCGGCTTCTATAGTTTTGAGAGGTCTGGAGTTGTCTTCCACACAAAACAGATAATACATATCATTGATCAGGTCTTCCAGCGTCGATGTACGTCTGTCTATCAGGTTCATTGTCTTTTTGAAATCTTCCTCTGACAGATCGTCTGTCGAAAGAGCCAGGTCGACCGCACTGCGGATGGCAGTGATGGGGGCACGCAGGTCGTGAGAGATATTGGCCAGCATCATTTCACGTTCTTTTTGAAGGGCCTGAAGCTTGGAATGAGCTTCTATCAGCTGAAGTGTCAGTTCTTCAACGGTTTTTGCCTCAAGATTCGGTGAACGGAATTCCTTACTCATTGGTTGACCTCACAATAAACTTATATCCCTGCGACCACACGGTTTCTATCATATTGTAGAGGCTGTAGTCGACATTCATCTTCTTGCGCAGACGGCTGACATTGACCATGATGGTGCGCCTGTCGAGCTCGTTGTATACACCGAACAGCTGCGTTCCGAGTTCCTCGAATGTGATGATCTTGTTCGGATGATTGCAAAAATACATCAATATATCATACTCACGGTTTGTAAGCTGCAGGTCGCTGTCGAGGTAGAATGCTTTGTGCAGAGCCATATCGATCTTCAGATCCCCGAAATCAAGCCTGTTCTTGTCAGTATCGGTCACGTTCAGCATGCCGGCACGGCGCAATAGTGCGTCAATACGTGCCTTGAGCTCCTTCAAACTGTAAGGCTTGATAATGTAATCATCGCCGCCGGTCACGAGTCCGCGGATCTTGTCATCCTCCGATGACTTTCCTGTCAGGAAAATGATGGGTACATTCGAGAACTGCCTGATCTTTGTACACAATTCATAGCCATCCATGCCCGGCATCATGACATCAAGCACGATGAGGTCGGGCTTTTTCTTTTTGGCGAGATTCAGACCGACCATGGGATTTGAGGCTGTGAAAACACTGAATTTCTGCGAGGCCAGATATTTACCGTTCATCTCGAGAACTTCGGCATCATCATCGATCAATAACAATGTAGCGGACATAGACCGTATCCCCCTTTTGGAGTGCAGTTCAAATGATCAACACGGAAACTGAAAAGGCATTATGATTTTTCGGTAAATCTGTGTTTGATCAACGATTCAATGATCATAAATAATTATATTACAGAGTAATAGTAAACGCAATTCCAATTAATGGGCAATTCAATAAATTCAATGAAAAATCAATCAAAAAAATGCAAAAAAATTCTAATAAAACTGTTAGAAAGGAACAAAAATTTTTATGTACATGGTAACATCTTTTTAGGGGATCTATGTAAAATAATTATTTGAAGCATCATTTCGTGTTTTTTTATTTACTATCTGTATTTGTCTATTTCTTATGATTGCCGGATATCGGCAATAAGGCAGAACAATAAATAAGTATTTATACAAACAATGAATTAGTTTATCACTTGGTTTAATACAACATATGAATTAGTAAAACGCATGAATACAAGAACAATTGAAATGTTTAAATACAGGATATACGGTTCGGTTCTCGAATCCGATATTGAGCTTCCGCAGCTTGTTTCTGCGGATATTTCCGAAGAAGCGGGGTTGTTCCTCAAGAAAACAGTATTTTCGGAAGAAGAACGTCAGCGTTATACCGCGGAGGATACTGTCCTCGGGCAGAAGCTGAGCAGCTTCTGGAATGATGATCTGATCTGTGTGATACAGGAAGGTACTACGATCATTTTTGAGCCTGCATCCGGTTCCGATCCGGAGAAGGTCAGGGCATTTATTCTCGGATACGGGATGGCTATGCTGTTCCTGCAGAGGAAGATGCTTGCGGTTCATTGCAGCGGCATCCGGGTCGGCGACAAGGCGATCAT
>JAGCZE010000453.1 GCA_017960415.1 Lachnospiraceae bacterium | reverse complement strand
GGTCTGACAGAAATACTTGAAATTGCTCTTAAAAAGTATGGCAGCAGTCTTGAACATCCCGTTTATGACGAGGTTCAGATCGAATGTGCCTGCGAGATCATCAGAAGATTTAAGCCGGATGTACTGTTTACGCATCCCGGAACTGTTGATTCCGAAAGGCACCGGACGGGCTTGTTTTCGCCGGAGGTTGTTGCTGCGGTCAAGAAAAGCGAGGAATGGATCGGTTCGGTAATACAGGCAGCGAAAGATGCCGGAATATATGAAAATACAGACTTTATCATACTCAGCGACCACGGACATCTTCCATATTCGAAGATCATCAGACTGAATGCCCTGTTTGTTTCAGAAGGGTTGATCAGGTTAAATGATGACGGCAGTATTAAGGACTGGGATGCTTATGCCCAAAGCTGCGACCTGTCGGCATACATTTACCTGAAAAGACCGGAAGATGCAGATATTAGGCGATGCGTGGAAAAACTGATCACAAAAGGACATGTCAGGGAAAAGCTGACCACACCGGGACCGATGCATGGCAGGGAAGAACAGACCACATTTGGAACGATTATCGACAACGAAGAAGCAGAGAAGCTCTACGGTCTGAAGGGCGACTTTTCATATATGATCGAGGCGGCGGACGGATATTGTTTTTCCGATGAGTGGAGAGGTGAGGCGATTTACGAAGAAAAGTATCGAGAGGCGGGGACGGATATAGATTTCCTAAGTGGAATTTCAGACAGACCTTCGCATTCCGCACACGGACACAGGCCTGAAAAAGGACCGCAGCCGGTGTTTATAGGCTTTGGTCCTGATTTTGAAAAAGGAAAGGTCACGGATGGCGGGAATATACTTGATTTCTTTCAACTGTTCAGAGATATTCTGAAGACTTGATCTTCTTGGGAGAAGTCGGATCGGTGCTTCAAAACATCATCGCCACATACTCCGCAAACAGCGAATCTGCCCAAGCAAACCAGGGGCGCGTAAATTTTGAAGGGTCGTTTACATTGAATGATTCATGCATTGCCAGGCACGACGCATCCGTGGACACGAGAGTTTTTAAAAGCGACATCCGTTCTTCCGGGTCATTGCTTGTCATGCCCTGTATTATCAGACCTATAGGCCAGATGTAACCTTCGGGAGTGTGGGGGCTACCAATGCCGACAGCAGCAGAACCCTTGTAATACCAGGGATTGTGGTCACTTAAGATAAATCGTCTGGTATTAAGATAGATTTCGTCTTCATTGTCACAGATGCCGAGATATGGCAGGGCCAGAAGACTCGGGACATTCGGATCGTCCATGAGAATGTGGTTTCCAAGACCGTCGGTCTCATAAGCATATATCTGTCCGAAAACAGGATGCAAAACGATTCCGGATTGAGCGACACCATCGGTTATAGACCGGCGAAGGGTCGCAGCGCGGGAGCTTAGGCTGCGAAGAGCAGGACCCCCCGTACACTGCTGCCCGTCATGGTTATCATTTGAACCAACTCGGGGATTGGCTGTGAGCTCCTCTACATATCCCAGAACCTTGGCCGCAAAGAGGTTTTCGGGAATATTATAGCCATATTCGCAAGGGTCATCGCTCGGTCTGAAGCCTGACCAGGTCATGCCCGTACGGGCAATGGGAGTTCCTTTTCCATTGCATGCAAGACCAGCATATGTACCGTTGCGGCGGGTCCTTTCGAAGGTATAGGATGATTTGTTTTGATGGTCGCATTCGGTTTCCCAGAGTGAGAGGATGCGATCCAAGACGTCAAGAGCACGTGAATCGAGGATGTCCGTATCGCCGGTATATCTGATATAATTATACAGGAGCAGGATATGATAGCTGAGGGAATCCGTTTCGTACTTGCGTTCCCAGTCCCCGGGAACCATTCCGCAGCGGTCATTCGTCCATTCCGAGACGGCACCTTCCCATTCGAGATAGGCATTGGCATAAGGGTCGCGCAGGATACAGATCTGCTGCCTTCGGATGAGACTCGCGATGAGCCGGGCGATCTCGGGATATTTGTCCGCAAAGGGCAGATAATGGCAGACCTGGGCGCTGCTGTCCCGCAGCCACATTGCATTGATATCACCGGTGATTATAAAGTTTTCGTCGCTCACAATATGCTTATTGCCCGCATGATCGGAGGATTCTTCGCCGGGAAGCAGCAGAGTGCGCTCTGCGGTATCTATAAAGCAGTTTTTGTACATGGCTGCAAGCTTGGCCCCAAAAGCGGTATCCTGCCCGGGAAGCCTCGATAATACGGTTTCGGCGGCATCCGAAAGAGCATTGAGCAGTTCGTTACGTTTGGGAAGAGGCTTATCTATTGATAGTTTGTTGACGTTGTTATCCATACAATGACCTCGCAGCGGATTATCAGACAGGTTACGGATTTATCTTAATATCCTTTGGGTTTTATTTCAATAAGGAGGCGCATATTTTGAAGCGGACAACTTTTTTACAGGATGAAAATGCCGTATGGCTCAAGGGCAATCTGCACAGCCATACGACCAATTCCGACGGATCACTCACACCCGGGGAGATGATCGAAGCTTATAAGCATCACGGGTACGATTTTCTTGCGATAACCGATCACCAGTATTATACGGATACCCGCGGCTTTACGGACAAGGATTTTACGATGATACAGGGACTTGAGCTGTATTCCAACGCAACCGACGGCAAGGATATCCATGTTCATTATCTGTGGGAGGATTCATTGGAGCTCGTCAAGCCGAATACGAGGTGTGATCTTCCCGAAAGGACCGGCGAGGCGTCATCGAAATTTGCCTATGAAATGAGGTCGAAGGGCAGCTTCGTCCAGCTCAACCACCCTCACTGGTCATTCTTATGGAGTTCGGAAATAGAGGACGAGAATCCTTATCATGCGGTGGAGATCATCAATTACGGTACGGAATGGCTTGAAAATACGGGTGACGGCAGCATTTTCTGGTCGGAAATGCTGTTCCGCGGCCTGAAGCTTTGGGGGACCGGAAGCGATGATAATCACAATCATGCGCCGATAGATGACCAATACAGCGATTCTTTCGGCGGATTTACGGTGGTAAAGGCGCGCGACAGATCTTCGAAAGCCATCATGGAAGCGCTGTTTAACGGGAGTTTCTATACTTCCACCGGCCCTTCGATCTACGATTTTTATGTTGAAGATGATGAGGTCCATGTGCTCTGCTCGCCATGCGAAAGGATCTGGATCATGGGCCATATGCGGCAGTACCAGCGCAAGCTCGGACGCCATGTGACCGAATTTGTGACAAAGCTTAAAGGTACCGAGAAGCTCGTAAGAGCGGAATGTATGGACGCGGCGGGACGGTCGGCATATTCGAATCCGATCTTTCTGGACTGAAATACAGACTATTTGTAACTAGTCAGAACAGCCTTATTGAATCAGTGCATAGTCCCATTTATGGGAGAAAGGATCCAAAATGAATATTCAGTGTTTAAAGGAATTCGATCTTGGGATGGAGCTCGGGCAGATCAGGTCCGTGCCTGTATCTTTGGGAAAAGGAATGCCGGAGGGCGTTCTTTTCGTATATTCGACGCAGGAGAATCTTGACCCCTGGCATGAATTGTTTAATTATCCGAAGGATACGCTGAAAATGACTTTATTTACGATCGACGGGATACCGGTTTGGACCCGTGATCTCGGAAATGGCGTTATTCCGGGAGTCTGGTATGCGCCCTTCATATCCTTTGATCTTGACGGGGACGGAGTCGATGAGATATGGTTCCTGAACAACCTGAATCCGGACATTCCCTTCAGTCTGAATGCGAGGGTGCTGGAGAGGATCGATCCGGTCAGCGGCAGAACCACCGGTCAGTGGAAATGGCCCGATAATACCGTTGACGATACGATGTCGCATTCCTACCGCTTCTATATCACGGGCGGTTATGTACACGGGCAGCCGGTTCTGGTCACGGCCCAGGGAACTTACCGCGACATGTATCTGCAGGGCTATAATCCCGATATGGAGAAACGCTGGGATATCAAGATCCCCTTCGGAGACGGCGGTGCGCGTGCAAGCCATCTCTGCCCGATACTTGATTTTGATGATGACGGTGTGGACGAGATGTTCTGGGGCGAGCGTCTGATCAGTCTGGATGACGGACATGAGCTGTTCTGCGGGGATAAGGGAAAGTATTTCGGCCATTCCGATATTGTGCTTCCTTTTGTCGATAAGGCGACCGGCAGGAAATATATTTTCACCTGCCGCGAGGATGACGAGCGCGAGGGTGTTCCGAGAGTCGTAACCTATGACGAAAAGGGCGAAAGGGCCTGGATCGCGGTGCC
>JAGCZE010000452.1 GCA_017960415.1 Lachnospiraceae bacterium | reverse complement strand
GCCAGATATCTTAACGGCTGCGTACTGAAGGACGGAAGAAGGATCGAGGCATCTGGAAGGTTTACCACTGATGTTTTCGAGGACAGGGATATACACCGGCTGATCAATTTCCTTATCTGTCTGGGTAATGAATACAGAGACGAATACCTTGCCGGCGTAATGATGTCGAATTACAGATTCTCGAATTTTACCGTCGCCGAACTTGCGGAGATCCAGTTGTTTATCCATCAGCTTGAGGGACCTTCTCTTGAGAAAGAACCGCTCATGCTGAGACTCAGAGTCTATTCCGGCAAATGTGATTCCGAACTTGCTTTAAGGGTCAGGGTATTTGTTGACGTCTTCGACAGGATAAGGATGAGCTCCATGGTTGCGGATATCGATGACATAATCGAATCGATCTACCGTGAGACCGGGATCAGAGCGACATTGGAGGCGAGAGAAGGCGACAGCGGTAAGTTCGATGTCTTTAAGGATTGGCTGTCGGAGAATTTCAAAAGAAGAGGTTCTGATATATCAGGAATCGCGACTGAACTTGAGCAGATGAAGATCCAGATCAGGAAGGCCGATATCGAGATCGTGGATGCGAATAAGAACAAGATCACCACAATGACCGTGCATAAGAGCAAAGGCCTTGAATTCCCGTTTGTCATACTGATAGCAACCGGTGGTCAGGATGAACGCAAGGATACACTCGGAAGCATAATGTTTGACCGTGATGACGGCTTTATCACTGAAGATTATAACTATGAGGATATCACGAGAAGCCACTCGTTCGAGCAGTACATCTATAAGATGAAGATGAGACTTGCTTCAAATTCCGAGACGGTCAGGCTTTTGTATGTAGCACTGACACGTGCGGAAGAAAACCTGTCGGTAATAACCTGCGCGGATTTTGAAGATGACAGCAAATCCAGTCCTTTGAGAAAGGCATTTGCCCAGGCTGTGGACTACGGGAATAAAGCTTTTGACAAGCGCCACTGGCTTGCAGGTGACATGAAGCTCCCGTACTGCCTGTTCAGTGCCCTCGCAAGAAGCATGGACGGGGAAGAATTGAGAGAGATTGCCCGTTCAGGCAGCGTTGCTCCTGATAAGGTCATTCCTTTCCATGATCTTGACGGCAACGTAACAAAGGGTTTTGAAGTCGTTAAGGTGCCGGCGGATGTGGTGACTGAATTATATGAAGCCAACAAAGCCGTCTCTGCTCAGGAAGAGGATGAGAAAAAGGAAACTGACTCCGGTGAGGACAGCAGCCGCTTCGATACTGAGGGACAACTTGTTTTCGATGAGTACAGGTACAGTGACAGTGTTGATATTCCGTTCAAGGTGTCGGTAACCGGAATAGCCGGAGAAGGAAAACCTTCGGATACGACCCATGTTGATCTTCAGATCAGGGGAGTCGATGATTTTGAGAATCCGAATGTATCGGTACTGACTTCTGCAGCAAAGGGAACGATACTCCACAGGATAATGAGATTTATTGATCTTGAGGGTATCAGGAATGGAAGCATTCGGTTTGAAGACGAGATACGGTCTCTTATTGACGGAGGCTATCTCAATATCTGTTCTCCTGATGATGCCGGAAGTGTCGCAAATGATTTCAGGACAGGTATCGAATCATTCTGCAGAGATCCGAGGTGTGAAGACATCATAAGGAGTTTTAATGACGGAACGGCACGGTCTGAAAAGCCCATAGTGTGCTCGGTATACATAAACGGGACTGATGGTGATTCCGTTCTTGTCCAGGGAATCATCGACCTGATGTACAAAACGGCTGAAGGCTATACGATACTTGATTACAAGACTGACCGTCTGGAAGGAATAACTGCCGAAGATCGTGCCACGGAAGCGAAAAAACGTCATTCTTTCCAGCTTAACAGCTATGCCGCGGCATGCGAGGAAGACGGTATAAACGTCGCACACAAAATCCTGTATCTTGTCCGTTACAGCGAATTTGTCGAAGTGTGAGGATACTTCTTTTTGCCGGCATCACGTTTCCTGATCGCGACAAAAAAATCCTTCATCATCTTTGAGCATTCTTTCTCGAGAATGCCTCCTTCGAATTCGACTTTGTGGTTGTGTCCGTGTGAGACATCGAAAATGTCATTGCACGATACTACTGCACCGCTTTTAGGTTCATAAGCGCCGAAATACACTTTGCGTATCCTCGACTGGATAATTGCTCCGGAACACATGGTGCAGGGTTCAAGGGTAACGTACATGTCGAAGTCTTCAAGTCTCCAGTCACCGAGTTTTTTGCAGGCTTTGTCTATGGCGATTATCTCGGCGTGTGCTAAAGAGTTACCACGAGTAAGGCGGAGGTTATGTGCTTTTACATAGATCCTGCCGTCCCTGACAAGAACGCATCCGATAGGACATTCACCAAGAGCTATTGCTTTTTCAGCTTCCCTGATCGCCGCGAGCATAAAACGCTCTTTATCATCAGAAGGCCTGAGATCAGGAAATAACTGTGAGCGGCAGACTGACACAAAACTCCCCCTTTTTATCAAAAGATAACAAAGATGATACAGACGGAAATGCTCAAGTGTCAAGCACGGCGGGGAAGGCTAAGCGGATTACAGGATCCTGCGGTACAGATACTCTATATCGCTAATATCAAGCCGGATCGGGTGGTTTTTCAGCCTGACGGGATTAACGGAAGTCTTCAGAATGTCTATCTGGTCTTCGGTTGCTTTCGGAACCTCAAGCTCAAGACTGTCAAATATCGCCTTCAGCTTTTCGGAAGCCTCAGGGGCATTATTGCATCCCATTGCCTGTCCGATCTCATCAAAAGTCTTGCGGAGATAATCAGTTCCGCGTGGGTCGATGCATTTGTCAGTATTGGCAAGCATCCACGGGAACAGTTCACGGTTGCAGAGCATTGCCGCATGTCCGTGTGCGCAGTGGAATATGCTCGTGATCTTATAGCACATGGCATGACCTGCCGTGGTCTGTGAAATGTTTATGGCCTTTCCGGCTATGTGTGCCGCATGAAGCATCCCGGAATTGCCCTCTTC
>JAGCZE010000451.1 GCA_017960415.1 Lachnospiraceae bacterium | reverse complement strand
TCGTTCGGAATGTTAAGGAACCGGCTGACAGGGATGTTCAGGAACAGGCTAAGAAAAAGACCGGACCAAAACTTGGAAAATGATCATTAATGGGCGTTTGACCGGAAAGGTACCGAAAAGATGGGTGAGAACAAGCGATTTGCTAAAGCGACCTGGGCTATCATGGAACAGCTCCTTGAGGTGGATAATCTTGAAGAGGCCTTGTCGGGCAGCCTGGAGATAATCGTAAATACGTTAAACAGTGAAGCGGGGGCGATATGGTATCTGGACCAGAAAACAAACAGGCTCTATCCGTTATTTCACATAGGGCCTGTTGATATCTCAAATTTCAGTATAGAGAACGGGATCGGTCTTGAAGGTGTAGTTACGAAGACCGGAGAATCCATTATCGTGACCGATCCCGTAAATGATCCGAGGTTTGAAGGTACGGTATTTGAGGACGGTGGCCTTGCGACTACAACCATGCTCTGCGTGCCCTTGAACAATCTCCACGATATCATCGGATGCGTCCAGGTAGTGAACAAGAAGGACGGTTCTGTTTATGATAACGAGGAACTCCAGCTCTGCGAGCGTATGGCAAGCCTTGCGGCCATCACCATTGACGAAAAGGGCCTGATCGTTCCGGAAGGCGCGACAAAGGAAGTGCTTGCGGTTTTGAAGGACGTTACGAAGGAATTTCCTTCCGGTGACGGAGTTGTCAAGGTCCTTAAAGGGGTCAACCTGGAAATATATAAACATGAATTCGTGGTGATCCTTGGTGAATCCGGCTGCGGTAAGAGCACCATGATGAACATAATCGGAGGAATGGATTTCCTGACGGACGGTGAGCTTATTATCGAGGGTAAGGATTTTTCCCATCCTGACGATGATGCACTTACTGATTTCCGCAGAAAATATGTTGGTTTTATTTTCCAGGCATATAATCTCATGCCAAACCTCAACGCTATCGAAAATGTCAGGTATGTGGCCGAATTGGTAGATGATCCCATGGATGCGGCAGAGGCAATAGAAAAGGTTGGCCTGGGCTCACGTGCCACCAATTATCCGGGGCAGATGTCAGGAGGACAGCAGCAGCGCGTCTCGATTGCCAGAGCGATCGCTAAAAGGCCCCGACTGATACTTGCCGACGAACCTACCGCGGCATTGGACTATACTACAAGTATTGAGGTTCTGCAGGTCATTGAGGACGTAGTACGCACTCAGGGAACTACAGTCATAATGGTTACCCACAATCCGGAAATCGCAAAAATGGCGGACAGGGTTGTGAAGGTTCGTTCCGGAAAGATCGCCAGCATTAAGAAAAACCTGCATCCGCTTCATGCCGAAGATCTTGTTTGGTGATGTGTATGAAGAAGACTCAGATAAAAGATGCTCTGAAGAATATTCAGAAACGGAAAGTTTCTTTCTTCTCCATCGTTGTGATAGCAGCCATGGCGGTGGCTTCTTTTCTTGGGATGAATTTTGCCTCAAGGGCGATCCGGACCAATGCGGACAGGTTCTATGATTCTGTGAATTTCCGTGACGCAGAGGTGATCTCGACTCTGCTGCTTACGCCTGAGGACATCGAAGTGATCCGGAATATTGACGGAGTCAGCGATGTCGAAGCATTATGGCAGTGTCCGGGCCTGCTTGTCAAGGGTGAACAGAACCATAAGGCTACAGTCATTTCACTCACATCGAGAATCAATACCCCGATGATCCTTTCGGGAAGATTGCCGCAATCTGTGGATGAATGTCTGGTGGATAAGAATCTTGCGGAACATCTGTCTGTATCGGTCGGGGATGATGTCAGGATAACAGGTGCCGAATATCTTACGGTTGAACAGTTTAAGGTATGCGGTATTATATTATCTGCCGATTATGCCGCAACCGAGATGGCTGTCCCGGGTAACAGGGAAGTTGTGGTGCAGCGCGAAGCTTTTGATACCGAAAGTTTATCGGATTGCAGCATGAAGGCGCTGGTACGGTTTGACAAAGCTGATGGGTTAAACCGCTTTTATGATGCTTATTATGAGGCTACCGAACGGCCGAAGGAACTGATTGAAGCAATTGCGGATACACAGGCTGTTCAACGTACCGAATTCATTAAAAATGAATATGCTTCAGGCATTGCCGAAGGCGAACAGAAGCTCGCAAATGCGGGGATCGAACTGGAAGATGCCCGCAGGGAGCTGGATGACGGCTACAAGGAACTCGCAGATGGCGAAAAGAAGGCGGAAGAGGCAGCTGCAGAGCTCGAAAACGGCGCAAAAGAGCTTGATGATGCCCTTTCTGAGCTTGAAGACGGTAAAGCCCGTCTGTTATCGGGTGAAGAGGAATTGCAGAAGGCCGGGCTTGAACTTGAGGATGCCCGGCGTCAGCTCGATGAGGGTGAAATTGAGCTGAATAATGCGGGAAAAGAGCTTTCGAAGGGAAGAAACAAGCTTGACGCAGGCTGGAAGGAATATTATGAAAATGTAAACCTTCTTGCGGATGCGAAAATACAGCTGGAAGATGGCAGGAAACAGCTGGATGATGGGGCAAAGCAGCTGCATGAGCCCGGAAACCTATGAGAAGGTTTTTCAGACCGTACCGGCATACAACGCACTCTATGCCCGCAACGGGGCTGCCGATGCTGCTGAAGTATCACGCATATTGGACAATACCAGCGGGATCGAGAATGTAAAGACCAGCAAGGCTGCATATGATGAAGCTATGAATATTGCATCGGCGCTTAATCTTATAGCGCTGCTTATGATCGTGATGGCCGGCATCATGGCGGGCTTCATCCTCCTCAATATTGTCAATATGCAAATAACCCAGAAGAAGAAGGAACTGACCATTATGAGGATCAACGGTTTTACCGTGCGTGAGGTTATAGCATATATAGCCCGGGAAGCCGTTGTAACGAACATCATCGGTATAATCGTGGGAGTAGGGATAGGAATGCTGCTCGGATACCATATCCTGCGCCTTATCGGAGGAAAGACCTCATTCTTTGTACATGAGCCGCTGCCGATGACGATCATACTATCGGTATTGATCACAGCAGGCTTCAGTATTGTGCTGAACGCGGTGGCTTTGAAGAAGGTGAAATATCTGAAACTGACGGATATTTAGCAGATAATGGGTATTTTTATGATTACTGGGGATATTTAAGACCATTGAAGAAATTCCATCAACAAATAAAGCTCTTTTGACCGCAAATCGGAAAAATTCCATTTGCGGTCAAAAAATTTGCGGGTTTTAGTTGACCGCAAATCGAGAAAATCTAATACGCGGTCAAAAAACATGTGGGTTTCATTTGACCGCAAATCGAGAAAATCCTAAATGCGGTCAACAGGGAGGTGGGTTTTCGTTGACCGCAAAACGGGAAAGTCGTAAATGCGGTCAATAGACAGGCGGGCTTCCGTTGACCGCAAGACGGAAAAATCAAAAATGTGGTCAACAAGCGGGCTATCAATGGCTGACTTGAAGCAGTCACAGCTAAATACTGCATTTCTACAGTTTCTTAGGATCTGATAGTGTCATTTCAAGGAATTTATCAATATTATTTAATTCGTCAATAATCTCTTGGAAAGAGTATTTGAAAAGAAATCGTTAGTTCAAAAAGCACTTGACAAAAGAAAATTCGTAATATAATATGTGTTATATAACGAAAGATATAAATTGGCAAATAGAAAGAAAAGTTATTAGAAAAATAGAAAGAGGAACAAAACAAGAGGAACAAAACAAGAGGAACAAAACAAGAGGAACAAAACAAAAGGAACAAAACAAAAGGAACAAAACAATAGGAACAAAACAAAAGGAACAAAACAAGAGGAACAAAATAGAGAGGAATAAGAGAAACAAAAAAAGAGAAACAAAAAGAATAACAAAAAAATAAAAAGGAGTACCTATGCCACCAAAAGTTAAGATTACAAGAGAAATGGTTGAAAATGCCTCGTTTGAAGTGATCAGAGTAAGCGGGCATGAGAATCTGAACGCCAGAGCAATCGCAGAATATCTGGGATGTTCGACACAGCCCGTTCTCTACAGCTTCAAAACAGTCGATGAGATACGGGAAGCTGCTTATGAAAGAGCAGATGCGTATCATACAGAGTTCATAATGCCGAAGGGAACCGAAGAGAATCCGATGCTGGCGCTGGGGCTCAATTATGTCAGGTTTGGATGTGAAGAGAAGAACTTGTTCCGCTTTCTGTTCCAGACCGACAAATTTGGTGGAAAGGGAGTGGGAGCACTTATGTCAGATCCCGGATTGTCCGGCATTATGGAGATCATGGCAGCAGGCCTGAAGGTGGATACGGAGCAGGCCAGGCAGATGTTTCTGACATTTTTTTGCGTGGCACACGGCATGGCAAGTCTGCTTGCCAATAATTCCATGGAGTATGATGAGGAGCAGTGTCGGAAGATGCTTGAGAATGTCTTCTTCGGAATGATAGCTGCCCGGAAAGGAAAATAATATGCGTAAGTTACGTCAGTTACGTCAGATGTATGAAAAGAAAGAAATATGGTTTGCTGTAATCTGGATTGTCCTATATTGTGTTATACTGGGTACGATAAGAGGCAATTTCGGCGATGACAGTTTGGCAATGCTGATAGCTCTGCTTGTTTTCACGGCGGGTATCGCGGTATTTGTAAAAGCAAATCATCTGGAAGAGAAGTACGGTCTTGCGGGATGGCCGAAGAATACAAAAAGATATCTGTTCTTCATCCC
>JAGCZE010000450.1 GCA_017960415.1 Lachnospiraceae bacterium | reverse complement strand
TTGCCGTAACCGCAATTGCAGGTTGCGGAAACTCGACTCGAGCTGACGGAAACAGTTCCTCAGGGAATGATGTCATCGAGCTTACAAATGTTTCTTATGATCCCACCAGAGAACTGTATGCCGCATATAACGAAGCTTTTATCAGGCATTACGAAGAAACTACCGGAAATCGTATAAATATCACTCAGTCACACGGAGGATCCGGAAAGCAGGCTCTTGAAGTTGCAAACGGACTGGAAGCTGATGTTGTAACACTTGCTCTTGAAGGAGATGTTCAGGTGGTTGCAGATGCCGGTCTTATAGATGCGGGTTTTGTTTCCGAATTTGATCTGGACAGCTCACCTTATACTTCAACGATCGTTTTTCTCGTTCGTTCCGGAAATCCCAAGGAGATTTATGACTGGGATGATCTCGTAAGAGATGATGTAGGCGTGATCACTCCCAATCCCAAGACTTCGGGCGGCGCTATGTGGAATTATCTCGCAGCCTGGTATTATTTCGAACAGCAGGGACAGAGTGAAGAACAGATTTTGGAGTCTATCAGAAAACTATACGGTAACGTTGTTGTGTTGGATTCCGGTGCAAGAGGAGCAACTACTTCTTTTGTAGAGAATAAGCAGGGTGATGTTCTTCTTGCTTGGGAAAACGAGGCTTTCCTTTCACTAAAGGAGTATCCCGGAGAGTATGAAATAGTAGTTCCTTCCGTATCCATTCTCTGCCAGCCTACGGTGGCTGTTGTCGATGAAGTTGCAAGAAAGCACGGAACCGAAGATGCGGCAGCGGAATATCTGAGATATCTGTATTCGGAAGAGGCACAGCAGATTGAAGCTCAGAACTTCTATCGTCCCAGCAACAATGATGTATATGCACAGTACACATTCGTGGCAGAAAGTAACACTATTACCGAGATACCCGAAGACGGAAAGTGGATCAATGACAACATTGTTTTGACCAACATCGAGCATTTTGGCGGATGGGCAGAAGCAAGAGCGGTTCACTTCGCGGACGGAGCATACTTCGATCAGATTTACGAACAGTAAGAAAGGGAACAATGATGAAAAAGAAAAGCATAATACCGGGCTTTGGATTGTCATTCGGAGTGACGATTACAATTCTTTCACTCATAGTCATAATCCCACTGTGCTCATTGGTGGTATTTACCTCAAGGCTTTCTTTTTCGGAGTTTATTTATACTGTCACGAGACCCCGCATATTATCGGGATATTATGTGAGTTTTTCGACGGCATTTATCGCTTCGGCGATAAATGCCTTGATGGGCTTTATTCTGGCCTGGGTTTTAGTCAGATATGATTTTCCCGGCAAGAGATTTTTAGATGGTATCATTGAGCTTCCTTTTGCATTGCCGACAGCGGTTGCAGGTATATCACTCACCCACCTTACAACGACAAACGGCTGGATAGGCAAAATATTTTTTGATCTTTTCGGAATAAAGATCGCATATACACGCGCAGGCATAACGGTAGCATTGATATTTATAGGTATACCGTTCGTAGTCAGGTCCGTGCAGCCGGTATTGGAAAAGATAGATATTCAATATGAAGAAGCGGCAGCAATACTTGGTGCTGACAGAAAAACTATTTTCAAAAAGGTAATCTTTCCGGAAGTCCTGCCTTCTTTGATTTCCGGGTTCACACTAGCTTTCGCAAGATGCATAGGAGAATACGGCAGTGTTGTTTTTATTGCAGGTAATACTCCGTATAAAACAGAGATAGCTCCGCTTCTGATCATGTCGGAGTTGCAGGAATTTGATTATCCTGCGGCCACATCCATAGCACTTGTGATGCTCGCAATGGCATTCGTAATACTTTCGGTTAATGCAATCTTACAGAGTATGGTTTCCAGACGTGTAAGCGGTCTTGCATGACCCGACCTGTTTCTCGATTGTCTTAAATCCTGCAGAGAGGTTGAGCAGATGGAATTAAGGAAAAACAGTGGTCCTGTTAAATGGATACTCATTATTATTTCATATTTATTTCTTTCGATTTTCCTGTTGCTTCCGTTGTTTTACATCATAATAACGGCATTCAGGGATGGTCTGAGCGGATATATAAACGCGGTTACGGATGAGTATGCGATCAAAGCGGCTATTCTTACTTTAAAAGCGACTTTATGGGCGGTCATCGTAAATACCGTGTTCGGAATAGCTGCCGCATGGTGTCTTACCAAATATGCATTTAAAGGTAAGAAGATATTATCTACATTTATAGATCTTCCGGTTACTGTTTCACCGATTATCGCAGGTCTTATATATGTTCTGACATTCGGAAGACAGGGCGCATTATATGATGTGCTTGATCCGATGGGAATACAGGTTATATTTGCAGTTCCCGGAATCGTACTTGCTACCATATTCGTTACATTTCCTTTTATATCAAGAGAATTGATCCCGGTACTTACGGCACAAGGAACCGACGAAGAGGAAGCTGCAGCTCTTATGGGAGCCGGGACTTTCACTATTTTCAGAAAAGTAACTCTTCCGCATATTAAATGGGCATTGTTATATGGCGTAGTTCTGTGTTCGGCCAGGGCTATGGGAGAATTCGGAGCCGTATCTGTTTTGTCCGGTCATCTGAGAGGAAAGACCAATACATTGCCTTTGTATATTGAACTTTTATATCAGGGATATGATTTTACGGGAGC
>JAGCZE010000449.1 GCA_017960415.1 Lachnospiraceae bacterium | reverse complement strand
CTTCGGTCAGATCCTCGTTGAGCCTCAGCGCCTTCGCGATGGTGCGAGCTATCTGGCTTACTTCAAGAGTATGCGTAAGCCTCGTTCTGTAATGGTCGCCCTGAGGCGCAAGAAATACCTGTGTTTTACCGTTAAGACGTCTGAAGGCCTTGGAATGTATGATCCTGTCGCGGTCGCGCTGATAACAGGTCCTGATATCGCAGGGCTCCTCTTCCTCGTCCCTGCCGAGTGACATATCCGAAAATGAAGCATAAGGGCTCAAATATTCATGCTCACGCTTTTCCTGCATTTGTCTGATCAACTCTGACACAGCTTTCACGCTCCTTTCAGGTCGTTTCAGTTCTCAACGCTATTTCTCGAAAATATACATCCGCAATAATTCTGCCGGTACAGTCCGTATTCTTTTGACAATTCTATTGAACGCAGATATCCGTTATTCTTCTTAAAATCCGAAGGAAGGTATCTGCATGTGTTTGATCCCGGGTCCATGAGTTCGCTTTCAATCCCGTAACCGATGGAATTGATGATCCCGGCGGGTTTGAGCGGACTTAAGGTCAATGTGGTCGCGAAATAATCAAATCCGCGGCGGGCAGCTTCCTGTGCCGTTCTGAAAAGCCTCCGGCGATAACAGCCTACACATCTTCTGCCTCTTTCGGGCTCATTTTCAAGGCCTGCGGCCATGGCAAAAAACAGCTCCGGGTCATATTCGCCTTCCTCTACGCAGACATTGTGCAGGAAGGGCATTTCACAGACCAGTCGCCTCATTTCGGCAAGCCTGTGTTCATATTCTTCCCTTATCGTTATGTTGGGATTGTAGAAAAAAACAGTGATGTCCGCGTACCTGTCCAATACTTCGAGACACGAACTTGCACACGGTGCACAGCAGGCATGCAGAAATACGGACGGAGTCTTCCCGTTATCAACATCACGTTGCAGAATATTAATCAATTCCCGCTGATAATTAACAGCATTGGGCATGTCTTGACACCTCATCCATAACGCCGATAAAACCCGGGCCGATCAACCGGTCCGGGCTCTTTCCCGTATTATAAGCTGTATATCTGTCTGGTCAGTATCATCTCATAAACCTGTTCTTTAAGGTATTAATTCCAGCTTGCGGAGAACGTTCTCAAACTTCTCCTGGTCGATGGGCTTGCCGGCGTAAGCAACACATCCGAGTTCAAATGCCTTCGTAACATTCCGGCCTTCGTTCAGAGCCGTAGTCATAACGATCTTCGAACGCTTCTCCTCAGGAATGCCTCTTTCCTTCTCGATATCCCTGATAGCCTTCAATGTCTGGTAACCGTCAAGAGCGGGCATCATGATATCAAGACAGACAAGGTCGTATCCTTCGCCGCTGTCAAGCGCCATAAGGAAGGCGTCAACTGCCTCAAGTCCGTCAACAGTTATATCACATTCACCATACTGTGAAAGAAAACGCATCATGAACTTCCTGCTCGCAAAATCATCCTCAGCGATAAGAATTCTCATATAAATACCTCTCATTTTCTGCAGTAAACAGGTCAAATGACTCCGTTTACCTCAACTAAATTAACTATAACATAAACAAAACCGCTTTTTACATTATAATAAGCGTAAGAGGATTTGTCAAGATTTATCATAATCATTTTCCAATATTTATGATTTTTTTTAGATTCTCCACTAATACCGAAATCTGTTCATCGGTTCCTACCGTGATCCGCAGATAATCATTTATCAGTGGCTTCTTAAAATGTCTGACATATATATGCTTTTTCTTCAGTTCTTCGAAAATAAATGTCGCATCAACCTCGGGATGTGTCGCAAATACGAAATTCGCAGAAGACGGAAAAACCTTGAATCCGAGTTGTGTAAGTTCTTCTGTCAGGCGCTCCCGTGTCTCGATGATCTTGCCCACTCTGTCCTTAAAATACGTCTCATCCTCCAGCGATGCCGCTCCCATTTCAATTGAAGGGCGGTTCATCGGATATGAATTGATCGAATTCTTGACATTTTCCATTTCTCCGATAATGCGCTTCGAAGCGATCGCATAACCGATCCTCAGACCCGCAAGCGAGCGCGATTTCGAGTAGGTTCTTACTACCACGAGATTCGGGTACTTGTCCAGGTAAGGCATTACGCTCTCACCGCCGAAATCCACATAGGCTTCATCTATGACTACAATGCGCCCGGGATTTGCCTCGACGATCGAAATGATATCACCGGCAGGCATAGCGATGGAAGTCGGGGCATTCGGATTCGCGATCACGATACCTCCGTTATCGCGCCCGATATAATCTGCCGGATCTATCGTAAAGTCAGGTTTAAGCGGTATTGCGGTATAATTGATCCTGTACAGATCGGCCCAAACTTCGTAGAATGAATAGGTGATCTCGGGGAAAAGAATCTGCTTGCCGCTGTTAAAGCAGGTCTGGAAGATTATTGCAAGAACATCATCCGAACCGACTCCCACAAATACCCTGTCGGCCTCAAACCCGTGATATGCCGCGATCGCATTGCGAAGCTTCGATGCATCCACGGAAGGATACAGTCGCAGATTCCGGCTGTCGAACACCGATCCCGCATCAATAACCTTCTGGGACGGAGGATAAGGGTTCTCATTGGTATTCAGCTTGATCATATCGGCAAAATCAGGCTGTTCACCGGCTGTATAAGGTTCCAGTGTCCTGAAATTGCTGTCCAAAGCGGAGGAGTTATTCTCAGCCATCTTTTATGTGATCCTTTCTCAATATTGTACGTAAATAATCGATACTTTCTCTCAGGCGGAAGCACCGGTCATGTCAGTTTTCCTCAAAATCGCCGATCTCAGCACCTCTTATAATCCCTTGCAAGTTCCTCAAATGCAGGCAGCGAGCGAACGATCATATCATAGTCAACACAATACGCGATCCTGACATATCCGGCACATCCGAATGTCGAACCAGGTACGATGAGCAGTCTCTTTGCCTTTGCCTTGGCGGCAAATGCCTTATCGTCGGGCTCAAACGCCTTTACGAACAGATAGAAGGCTCCCTCGGGCTTGATGCACTCATAGCCATATTTGCGAAGCGAATTATATAGAAGCTCACGGTTGCGGTTGTAGATCTCGAGGTCAACCTTCTCATCAAGACATTTCGATACGAAAAGCTGTGCAAGAGAGGGAGCGTTGACGAACCCAAGGATACGTGTGGCAACGCCTGCTGCCGCAAATACATCCGCATAATCGTCGATCTCGGAAGGGATCACAAGATATCCGATACGATCCCCGGGCAGCGATAACGACTTGCTGAACGAATATCCGACGATCGTATTGCGGTAAACCGTAGGAATATAGGGCACTTCAACGCCGTCATAAGCCAGCTCCCTGTAAGGCTCATCGGAAACTATATAAATGCTGGTTCCGAGCTCTTTCTGCTTCTTTTCAAGGATCGCAGCAATCTTCTGCAGTGTTTCGAGCGAATAAACAACACCCGTCGGATTGTTCGGTGAATTGACTATCAGCACCTTGGTCCTGGCTGTAATACTGCTCTCAAGCGCATCCACATTCGGTTGGAAGGTTTCGGTATTCGGAGCAAGCTCTATGAGCTTCCCGTCAAAATTGCTCACATAATTCCTGTATTCACCGAAAAACGGGCTGAAGGTAATGACCTCGTCGCCTGGGTTGAGCAAGGTCTTGAAAATGACATTCATTCCGCCTGCCGCGCCAACGGTCATGACAATATTGCCCTTGTCAAATGAGGTACCGAAGCGCTTGTTGATGCTTGCTGCGATCTTATCCCTAACCTCATCGAATCCGATATTCGACATATAACCGTGAACATAATTCAGATCGGGATTATTCGCAGTCTCCACGATCGCGTCGGTAACTGCCTTGGGCGGCTGAACACTGGGATTGCCGAGACTGAAATCATATACATTTTCCTTGCCGAATTCGGCAGCCATCTTCTTGCCTTCCTCGAACATTGCACGGATTACAGAGCTGTTCTTTACAAGTGAAACCATTTTTTCCGAGATCATTCCGTCTATAGCCTCCTTTTATGTGATGTATCACCTCATCCGCCTCGGGCGGTGCGGTTCTTTCCCGGGGCAGCTTTTTCCCTGCCTTCCACTTAAGGTAGCGGCCCAGTTTTTTCAAGCCTTCCCCTTGAGGGGAAGGTGCCTCGGGCGGCGCAGCCGACCGAGGCGGATGAGGTGTAAATATTCTCTTATCTTTCCTGTAAATGCCTTACAGCATTCCCCTTATCTGTTCACAATAAACTTGTCATGTACCGCTCTCATGGCCTCATCAACGTAATCACGGTTGATCAGTGCGGTGATTTTGATCTCCGAAGTAGAGATCATCTTGATATTGATATTGGCATCATACAGAGCTTCGAACATCTTCGCTGCAACACCTGCGTTTGAAG
>JAGCZE010000044.1 GCA_017960415.1 Lachnospiraceae bacterium | reverse complement strand
CTGCAAAAGCCATAAAAGCCACATACATCGGATAATAATATACATATATCGTATCAGTATCGGTTTCGTTTACTGTAAATGAAACTCCGGTAACGATCCCGTTCTCGATCGTAAGGTCGAAGTTCGGAAATTCGGTTGTGCTGATGGAATTATAGCGTGCCACATGGGCAAAATTCTCATAAAACTGCTCTTCGGTAAGAGGAGCCTTGTTCTTCGGCATTTCAAAATACATTCCGGAAATACCGTTGACGAACGAAATCAGAAGAAGCACGGGAATAAGCAAGCCGATACCGGTGAATGTAAATTTCTCAGGGTGCTTTATGGTAAGCCCCCGATCCCAGGGGAGGGTATTCCCGTACTGGCAGTCCATAAAACTTCTGAAATACCTGTAAAATGTATAGATCGGAATCATGAATCCATAACCGTATCTGAACAGATAAAATGAACGGATATAGGCCGCTTTGAGCGAAAGCTTCTGACCGGAAGCATCAAGTATTCGTACTCCGAAGATCAGTTTTCCGAGGGTTGTTCCGGTAAAATGGATCAGCAGGGGCTCGATCAGGAACATTAAAAAGTAAATGGAATACATCCAGAACGGGCTCAGCGAATATGACGAGGAATCGGACAGCAGTCCCAGCGTCAGCGCATTGATCGGATCCAGTTCAAAAAACAGACGGATGAATGTCACGACAATGATCATATAGATCATCATATCAACCATTCGCGCCAAAAAACGTCTGAAAGGATGCGGATAGACTGCACTTACGGCCGCCTCCGAAACTTTTTCGGCAGAAAAGATCCCTTCTGGAGTTATCAGAAAGGATTTTCCGCCGGAGCCCGGAGCAATAACGCGTATCTTGGATTTATCAAAAGAAATATCCTTAAATATATCATTTTCCGGATCATTGCCGTCCGAATTTAAGGGAATATCCTTAATATCCTCCGGGGTCAGGACTACATGATCGTCATAATCATAATAATTTCCGGTGTTTCCGGGAATCACGATCTCGGGGAAGGAACCGCCCTTGCTCTTGAGCTCGCGGATATGTTCGATATGCGGCATGGCGTTGAGTGAACGGTAATCGCAGCCTTCGAGCCTGATATTCTGGCAGACGATACCGGCCTGAGTAATATTGTTGGGATCGGACATGATCTCTCCGATACGCTTCTTCAAAACATCTGACAATACCAGACGTCCGGCCTGGAGTCCTTCGATATCGGTAATGCTGATACCGAGGGACTGGAGGAGAACTATCTTACACAGTTCATCAAACTCATAGGAAGTGAGTTGTCTTCCGGAGTCACCCGTTAATGCCAACAGTCCTTTTTCAACATAGTAGTTGATCAGCGACCGGGGGATGGAGAGCTTATTTGCGGCTTCTTCGACAAATATTAAATCCATAATTAATTTCCTAAAGCATTGTAAAAGTTAAAACAAGATTATACCAAATATCAATCGGGCAGCTTGAAACCTTTTAAGAGTCCCGCAAGAGATGTTGTGGGAGCATCGCCGTCGCTGTATTCTTCGGCGGCATCATCAACAGCATCTTCGAGAACTTCGTCTTCATCTTTCTCTAAAGCTGCTTTGATGCTTAAGGAAATCTTACCGTCCTTTACATCGAGGATCTTGACGGTGACCTCATCACCCTCCTTGAGGACTTCGTGAACACTCTTGAGTCTTCTTCCGCATATCTCCGAGATATGAACAAGTCCGGACAGGTCTTCGCCGATATTGACGAAGGCACCGAAAGGCATGATCTTCTCAACAGTACCCTTGGTGATGAGACCGGTCTGGAGCCGTCCGATGCGAGTCTTCTTATCCTGTGCCGCACGCTCACGCAGAACGGTTTTGGCCGAAAGGACAAGCTTGCCTTTTTCACGGTCAACATCCGAAACAACGACATCGAGCTCTCTTCCTACAAATTCCGAAGGATCTTCAACGTAGGTGAGAGCCAGCTGAGATGCGGGGATGAATGCCCTGATGCCGTACAGATAAGTTGTAACTCCGGCATTGACAGCCTCAGCGACCTTAATCCGCTCGATACGCCCCGATTCCTTGGCCTGGTCAAGCTTATCCCAGGCTAGGATGTCATCCGCAGCTTTCAATGAAAGAATGAACACGCCTTCTTTTGTTTCACGCAGTACTGTGGCGCTGACCGGAGTACCGATGGCGATATCGGCCTTGATCGAAAATCTCGGATCGTTACTGAGCTCTTCGAGAGGAATTATTCCCTCGGAATAGGAATTAAGATCTACCGTGACTTCAGTATCCGATATTCCGATCACAGTTCCATGAACGATATCTCCGATATTGATCTTTCTGAAAGAATGAGCGATCTCATCCTTAAATTCATCCATGGAAGGGATGGGCTCGCTTACGGGTTCGGCGGCAGTGTCACTGCTAACGGGTGCGGATGTTGCATTTGTCGTATTTTCAGCAGCTACGGGAGCGTTTTCCGGAATGGAATCGGTTGAGATAATGTCATTATCAGACATTGTTAAATCCTCCTTTAATTAATCAAAAACTATCATCTCATTTATATATGATTACACGATACTGCTAATATACCCCAAACAGCCTGTATAGTCCAGTAAAAGCAGATAAATTCAAAAAGATTTCACAAATCTATGGAATTCATTAAGATATCATTAAAGTCGGGCTCGTTGGCCAGAATGACTTCTTCAAACATAGATACGGGAATCCGCGAGGATTCATCGAGCATATACGTGATGTAGCCGTCGAGAACGGTATTGCCTGCGGCAATGAGTTTTCCCCTGAAGCCCTCCGGCAGCATGCCGACAGCTATACAGGCGTCTTCGTTTATATTATTACCGAAATTACCTGAAATGTATATTCTGTCAAGCCGGTCCTCATCAATGCCGTATTTCGAAAGAAGGATCCCGATCGCGGCACGGATGGCAGCTTTTGCCAGCTGCAGCCTGCGTATGTTCTTCTGGGCCGGCTGCTCAAAGTATTCTTCCGACATCAGGCCGGTGCGGTCGATCACCCCAAGAGTGAGAAGACGGTGCAGCATCTCGATGCCTTCGGTTCCTTTGAAGATCCTTCCGCTCTCGAAAGCAGGACCCGCAGCAGCGGAAGCGGTAAGGATATGATCCTTGCAGCCTATTATGATCTCAGCGTTGGTTCCCAGATCGATCAGCACGGAGGGCTTCTCATTGCGTCCGAACCCGCAGGCGATGGCCCCGGCATAGATATCGGCTCCAAGATAAGCTGAGATACCGGGAAGAATTGTTACGGGAATATCGGGAAATGCCGGATCGGTACTTTTATGATAGTCGCTGATCAGGCCATGGGTAGTGGTATGAATCTCTGCTAACGAAACAGGCGTAAACGGATACATCCCGAGACCCGAACAGTCATAACCCATCAGCAGATGTAGCATCGTAGTATTCCCGGCGATCGCGATACCGGTCACATCCGTCCCGGGATGTGAAGTGATAAGCCCGGTAATGAGGGCGCATATCTGGCTTAAAATGCTGACTCGCATGTCATCGCCGTGCCCGTCGGCCGCGGCACAGATCCTTGCGGCAACATCCGCTCCGAAGCGGCGCTGTTCGTTACGCTCAGACCGGCATTCTATCACATTGTGCATCGTATCGCACAGCATAACCTCGAGATTGGTCGTCCCGATGTCAACAGCAATTAATCCTTTGTCCAATTTCGTTCCTCCGTAAATCAACACAGTGATTGTAACATATGTATCCGATTTATTCAATTGCGGCGGATTCTAAATATATGTTGAAATTTGAAATATTTGGATTATAATAAGGACTTACAAAATCTGTTTACAGGAAGTTTAGATTGAAAGCACGGAGGTTAGGATATGCAGCTGCTTACTGTGATACTTAAGGATGCGACAAAGGTTAACAGCATTTTGAGGGAACTTGCCGAGGAAGGGGTCACCGGCGGAACGATTATTGACGGAAAAGGTATGGGTGAGGCGATCGCCGACATGTCGGATCTTCCGATGTTCGGTATGCTAAGAAGCTTTTTTACCGATGAGGAAGAGACCAATTGCAAGATCATCTTATTCGTAATGAAGGATGAACAGATCGTAGAAGCACGCAGGACCATCAAGAAGATAGTAAATTTAAAGGAACCCAATTCAGGCATAATGTTTGAGGTTCCCTTAACATATGTTTCCGGACTGAGCGATGCCGAGTAGGGATGAAACGCGGACGAATTATATAAGAATTGAAAAAACAGGGAAAGTCAGGATTTTGAAATGTTACCGGATCTTAATCTGCATATATTGATGTATCTGGCGATAGCGATACTGCTGTCGCTGCTCTCGAGTAAGCTTGTTAAGCTGTTAAAGCTGCCGAACGTAACGGGATATCTGATCGTCGGCCTGCTGGCAGGTCCTTATTGCCTGGGAATCATCCCTGCGGGGACCATCGGGGAACTGGGGATCATACCTACCGTAGCCTTAGGCTTTATCGCATTTTCGATAGGAGCTCAGTTTAAACTGAGCTTTCTGAAGAAGGTCGGGAAAACACCTATAGTGATTGCGATCTGCGAATCTCTGGGCGCGGTCATCGTGGTGGACGCAGCCCTTATACTGACCGGAAACGATGTGTCCTTCTCGTTGTGTCTCGGTGCCATCGCAGCAGCTACGGCACCGGCCGCGACACGTATGGTCGTAAAACAGTACAAGGCAAGGGGAGAGCTGACCGATACGCTCCTGGCTGTTGTGGCGATAGACGATGCAACGGCACTGATGTTTTTCGGAATATCGACAGCGATAGCCAAATCCATCGACAGCGGCGGAGTGGACTCACTCATTATGACAATACTTAAGCCGCT
>JAGCZE010000448.1 GCA_017960415.1 Lachnospiraceae bacterium | reverse complement strand
GGCAACACGATCACATTGCTTCTCTCGGCGAGATGTGCGGTTCTTCCTTCGGGAATGATAGTATTCCTCGCGAAGCTGCTCGCACTTGTTCATGTATTTAAGGTGTCGATCTTTGTAGCTCCTCTGCTGTTGATCCTGTACATTATCCTGTACGCGATGCTCATGAGATTTTCGCCGAAGCAGGCAGTTGTATCGGTATTGATCCCGTTGCTTGCAGGAAAGAACCTTCATTACTGCGTGCCGATCATACTCGGCTGCATAGCTTCGCCTCTTTCGGTGCTGCCCTGCGCATGCGGACTTGTGATCTACTACATGCTCGATATTGTGAAGGCTGCGGCCGCAAGACAGGTACAGCTGAATCTTGATGATGTGCTTCAGCTGTATCTTGATATTGTTGATGCGACTACTGCCAATAAGCAGATGTTCGTTGCAATAGCCGTATTTACGCTGGTAGTGATCGTGGTATGGCTGATCAGGCAGTTCAGCTTCGAATATGCGCTCCTTGTTTCGGTAGGAGCCGGTGTGATCACCAATATCCTCGGTTTCCTGATCGCGGATTTCAAATATTCATCGACAGTCAATGTGGGAACCCTGATCCTGATGAGCCTGCTGGCCGGTGTTATCGCGTTCATAGCGGAATTCTTCAAGAGAGTGCTTGATTATACGGCGATCGAAAGAGTCCAGTTTGAAGATGATGATTATTATTACTACGTAAAAGCTGTTCCGAAGGTCAATCTGTCGATGCCCCGTCATAATGTTCAGAAGATCGTCGAAAATGAGGGCGATGGCGATGATGAAGACGAGGAATACAGCGATATCAGCATTGTCGGTAATGATGATGTCAGATATGAGGAATACACCGAAGATGATTACAATGTCGACACCGATACTTCCGATTCCGCTTCCGACGACGGCTCGAGGCGTTTCCCCGGTTTCTCGGCGAGATTTGACAGAGCAGGCAAGGAAGAAAAAGACGGCATAAAAGGCAAGTATGCTTTCAGAGCTTCGGATTACGGGAAAACCGATGAAGAGGAAATAGAGGAAGAACCCGGTGTTGTCAACGAACTGAAGCCTTCCGAAGATGATGAGGATCTTACGGAATACGGGATCGAAATGCTTGAGGAGCCCGCGGAAGATAACGCGGACGGCAGCGATGACGGCGGCAGCGCGGATTCGCAAAGCGATTCTGACGGTGATGATGACGAAGTAAGATACGTCGATTTTGATGATGAGGATTTCGAATAAACAATAAGGATGTAAATATATGCAGTATATCAGAGAATGGATCAAGGGAATAACGGATTCCTTTGAGATCATGCATTTCACGGTTCTGAACGCGATAGAGATATTGATGATCGCAGTGGTCGTTTACTACATCGTAAAATGGATCAAGAACAATCATGTCCTGGTGCTGTTAAAGGGCGTGCTGGTTCTGCTGGTGTTCTATCTGATCGCTTCGATACTCGGTTTTGACGCAATCAAGTGGATATTCCAGAATGCGCTGGGTATCTCCATTACGGCGTTGATCATTCTGTTCCAGCCCGAACTTCGTAAAGGTCTTGAGCAGCTCGGTAAAAGAAACATCGTCAATCCGTTCTTTGAATCGGCGGAAGAAGATGTATTTACGAACAACACCGTAGACGAGATAGTGGAAGCCGTATGCGCGATGGCCAAGGAAAGGACAGGCGCACTGATCGTAATCGAGAGAAACGTAAGCCTCGAAGAAGTCGAAAATACGGGTATCAAGCTTGACGCGCTGATCTCCAGCGAGCTGATCATGAATATTTTCCAGAAGAATTTCCCGCTCCACGACGGTGCGGTCGTAGTCAAAGGAAACAGGATAGCCGCGGCAACATGTTATCTTCCCCGTTCCGAGAACAACTCCCTCAGTAAGGAACTCGGAACCAGACACCGTGCGGCAGTCGGAGTCAGCGAAGTAACCGACAGCGTAACGATCGTTGTTTCCGAAGAAACCGGAGCGATCTCGATAGCGGAGAACGGCGAACTCACCAGACGAGTGGGACGCGAGCTGCTGTATGACAGACTCAAGGAGCTGCAGAATTCTTCTGACGGCAATGAAAGCAAGACCATGAGAAACAAGATAAAATTCTTCAGAAAGGATAAGAAGAAGGGTGAAAGAACTATTAACTCGTAATATCGGCTTGAAGCTCATTTCGCTCCTGATCGCGGCCATTATCTGGTTTGGCATCATGAGCATAGCCGATCCGGTTACCTCCAAGAGGTTTGAAGGGATTAATGTTTCGATCATAAATGATGATGTCATCACGTCGCGCGGATATCAGTACACCGTTGAATCGGGCAACAAGGTCGACATCATCTGCAAAGGCAAGACTTCTATCGTTACCGGATTGTCCGCTTCGGATTTCAAGGCATATGCCGATTTTAATACACTGAACTCCATGTATATGGCCGGGATAACGGTGGAATGTACCGCAGATGCGGCATCCGACATCATCATTACCCAGAGGACCGAGAATATGGCGGTCAAGCTGGAAGACCAGGCAACCGTGCCGTTCAGCGTCAGGGTTGAACTGGAGGGTAATGTCCGCGACGGTTATTATTGCAACGGAACAACTCTGAGCTCTTCGCTGGTTCAGGTAACCGGTGCCGTATCACAGGTCAATGCGGTCAAAGAGGTAGTCGCTTACATCGATATTAACGATAAAACAAAGACATTTTCGGCTGACAGCGAGCTCGTAGCTTATGACATAAGCGGAGAGCCGATTGATTCGATGAAGCTGGGATTCAGCCAGAATGCGGTTACGGTAACGGTAGAGATACTCGAGACCAAGGCCGTGGATATAGAAGTAGTAACTAAGGGAACACCGGCTCTCGGCTATTATGTGGAGAAGCTTGATTATGCACCGAAGACGGTATTGGTTGCCGCTCCGGAGGCTACGCTGCGCGGTATCGACAAACTGACTGTTGAGATCGATGTGACCGGATTATCGAAATATACCGAAGAACAGGTCATGCTGAACGATCTGATCACGGAGGAATTCGGCGCTGCGGTGACAACGGTGGACGAACAGCCCTATATAGTTGTTGCGGCGACCATTACACAGTTCGTTGACAGGACCATTGAGATCAGGGAACAGGATCTTCAGGTCATAAATGTAGCCGATGGCCTTGAATATACCATGTACGTGGCAACCGGCCAGACCATTACGATCAGGGGAGCCGAAAGCATTCTGAATACGCTTACCCTGCAGGATCTGAAGCTGTACGTTGATATGGAAGGCACCGTGGCCGGAACCTGGTCGCGCCAGATCCGAACAGGCTACGGAAGCGATATCACACTTGTTTCAGGTTCGGTAATGGTAAGGCTTTCCCCCGTGAGTGAGGAATAAATCGAAGGTTGAACGGATCGGAAAAACGACATGAAGGTTTTTTTCAAGAATTTACAGAAGTACAGATATCTTCTGTTTGAGCTTATCAAGAAGGATATCAAGCTTAAATACAGGAATTCCGTACTCGGACTGCTCTGGACCCTGCTGGAGCCTTTGCTGACCATGATCGTCCTGACCCTTGTATTTTCGAACATGTTCGGTAAGGGCGGGGACAATTTTCCGGTGTATATCCTGTGCGGCAGGCTGATCTACAGCTTCTTCTCCAACGGTACCAAAACCGCATTGAAATCCATCAGGAAACACGGCGCGATGATCAGCAAGGTATATATTCCGAAATATATGTATCCGCTGGCTTCGATCATCTCCAGTTACATCATATTTTTGATCTCACTGATCGTGCTGGTCGGAGTTGCGATCTTCCAGAAGATGCATCTGACATTGTATATTTTTCAGGCGATCATACCGTTGCTGCTTGCCGCGGTCATGACAATGGGCGTAGGTATGCTCCTCGCCACCATGAATGTATTTTTCAGGGATCTGGAGTATCTGTGGACGGTGCTGCTGATGCTGATCATGTACACCTGCGCCATTTTCTACAAGGTTGAAAATCTGAAAACACAGGTCAATGCATGGATATTCAAGGTAAATCCCCTGTATTCGATCATCGTGATGTTCAGGGATGCCGTGTTCGGCCGTTCGATAATGGCCGAGGATTCATATCATCTGTTTTTTGCACTGATCTTCAGCGTGGCTTCTTTCCTGGTCGGAGCGTTTGTATTCTGGCGGAAACAGGATGAATTTATACTGTATGTATGACGGAATGAGAGAATATCGGAATGATAAACGGAACAAACGAAATTGAAAACGAGACTGTGTCTGCAGCGGAAGAAAGCAGTCCGGAAAAAGAGCAGGCTGCAGTCGGAATTGACAGTAGCGTGGAAAGCAGGGTTGCTGTAACCGAAGCCGGTGGCAGTGCGGAAAATGGAACTGCAGCGTCGGAAAGCGGCGAGAGTGCGCCCAAGCCGACGAAGAAAAAGAAGAAGGTAAAAAATCCGGTAGTCAAGAAGCCCAAAAAAGTCATTATCTGCGATAAAGTCGGGGTACGGTTCAATATGACCGAGCAGAAGGTTGACAATCTGAAGGAATATGTTATCAGGCTTCTGAAAAAACAGCTCAGATACAGGGAATTCTGGGCATTGAGAGATGTAACCTTCCATGTGCGGAAGGGTGAACGTGTCGGTATCCTTGGATTGAACGGAGCCGGTAAATCAACGCTTTTAAAGTGTATCGCAGGTGTATTGAAGCCCAATGAAGGAACGGTTACCGTGAACGGCAGCATAGTACCTCTGCTTGAGCTCGGAGCCGGATTTGACAAGGATTATACCGGGGCTGAGAACATTTATCTGTATGGCAGCATGCTCGGATATTCCAGAGCTTTTATCAGGGAAAAATTCGATGATATAGTAAAATTCTCGGAACTCGGGGATTTTATCAATGTACCGGTCAAGAACTACTCATCCGGAATGAAGGCAAGGCTGGGCTTCTCGATAGCTACGATCGTAGAGCCCGACATTCTGATCCTTGATGAGGTATTGTCTGTAGGCGATGCCAAATTCAAAAAGAAGAGTGCCAAGAAGCTGAATTCCATGATGAAAAAGGGAGTAACCGTGCTCCTGGTCTCACATTCGAGCGATCAGGTGCTGCAGATCTGCAACAGGGCGATAATACTCGATCACGGTCAGTTGATCGCATCGGGAAAAGCAGAAAAAATATGTGCCCAGTATGAGGAAATGATAGCAAAATGAGAATAAGCGTCATAGTCCCGAATCTTTCGGGAGAGATTTATCTGCAGGACTGCAGGGCTTCGGTCGAAGCGCAAACCGGTTTTAAAAAGGATGAGATCGAACTAATAATAATTGATGATGACAGGAACAGCCCGAAGGGCGTGGCGGCAATGAGGAATCTCGGGCTGGAAGCGGCTTCGGGCGATTTTGTGCTCTTTTTGGACAGTGATGATTATATTGCCGATAATGCTTTGGAAAGACTTGTCGAAGCATCAGCCGGATATCCCGACAGTCTCGTTGCCCTGAAATTCAGGAAAACATGGTACAAACGTGCCGGAGAGCTTGCAGAGCAGGAGAAAGAGGGCAGACCGGCCGAAAAAGCGGCCGGCCAGGAGAAAAACGATAACCATGCGGAGGAAGATGAGTTCGGAGTCCGCGATATTGACAGCGTTCTGGGTATTCTGATACCGAAGAGGTTTATTGCCGGATCTACAGGATTGCGGTTCAATGAAGAACTCAAATATTACAGCGATATCCCTTTTGTTGCCGAGCTGATGGCCCGGGGCGGAGACATAATTTCCATACCCGAACACGGTGCGACACGTTGTGTCTATTACAAAAGAAACAGAAATGACGCGATCAGATACCCTTCCCTGAGTCAGATAAAGGATAAAAACAGATATAAGGAATTCGAGACAGCCTGCAGAAGCGCACATGTCGCAATTTCAAACGCCATAAACGCGGAGACCGACGCACAGGGGAATATTATAAGTATTGACGAACAGCCCGGGGAAACCGCAAAGGTGATCTATGCCCGGATGTCCCTGTGGAGCTGTATTTGTGATTTTGTATGTAACAGAATGACCCGGGGAAAGCACCCTGAGGGCCTTGAATGGGACGAAGAGACACTGCGGGATGCGGCAAAGATCATGCACCTTGTTCCCAAGGCCGTGATCACAAGCGATTATAAGGGGTGTAAGAAACGTATCCTCCTGCGTCTTCAAAAAGGAAAGACCAAGGCCGCTCAGCGTCTTGCGAAGCTGTATGTCATGAACCGCAAGAAGAAGGGCCTGTTTGGGAGCCTTTCGCAGTGGAAATGGAATATCTACAAAAGAATATTCAGGAAGCTCCCGGTCAAGGAAAACCTGTTCCTGTTTGAAAGCTTCTTAGGCAAGAGCTACGGCGACTCATGCCGCGCGATATATGAGTATATGAACCTTGGGGACGGGGTTAGTGGGTCAAAAAAGCCGGAATTCGTTTGGGTCATCGATAATAAAGATGCCCATATTCCCGGAAAACACAGGGAATGCAAGCCACTGTCACTTAAG